>JAWVYF010000170.1:0-6519 GCA_033722845.1 Anderseniella sp.
CCGGTTCATGACCGGCACAACCTACAGTCCCCGGCGCAGCCGCTCAAGCAATCTTGCATCGGCATAACCATCCGGAGTCATCCCTGAGCGGTGCTGGTAATCGGAAATGGCGTTGCGGGTCATCGGCCCGACAAGGCCACTCGTGCCACCGGTATTGAAGCCGCGCGCCGACAGCAACCGCTGCAGCTCCTTGTTGTCCGAGCGGCTTAGAAGCTTCAGGTCCCTCGGCCACGAAGCCACGAAGCCGCCACCACCGGTCAGCCTGTCAGCCAGATGACCAACGGCGAGCGCATAGGCATTTGACCGGTTGTAGGCAAGGATCGAATCGAAGTTGCGCGTTACAAGAAACGCAGGTCCGTGCTGGCCCACCGGCAACAGCAGCCGCGCACGCGCTGTTGCATGCCCGAAATTCCCACCACGCGCCGGCTTCACGCCATATCGGGTCCAGTCCGCTATCGACCGGGTCCCATCCTTGCCAGCCATCAGATAGTTGAACCCGCGCGGCAGCTTGACCTCCCAGCCCCACGGCTCACCCTTTTGCCAGCCACGCTTCTTCAGGTAATGTGCCGTCGAGCCCAATGCGTCCGCCTTGGAATTCCAGATGTCTCGCTTGCCGTCGCCGGTCATGTCCACGGCATAGGCATTATAGGTTGCCGGAATGAACTGGGTGTGCCCCATTGCGCCAGCCCAGGAGCCCTTGAACTGGTCCAGTCCAATGTCGCCTGATTGCAGAATATCCAGCGCAGCCAGCAATTGTGTGCGGCCATAGTCCTTGCGCTCTCCGGTGAATGCCATGGTCGCCAGCGAGCGAATGATACTCATATTGCCGGTGTAGCTGCCGTAGTTGGTTTCCATGCCCCAAATGGCGGCCACCACGTGACGGTCCACGCCAAAGCGGCGTTCAACCCGCACAAGATCATCACCATGCTCGACAAGCTTGGCCTTGCCGCGTGAGATGCGCGCGGGCGAAACACGCTTTTCAATGTACTCCCAGATCGGCGTCACGAACTCGGCCTGTGACGACTGCTGCCGGAAGATGCGCGGATCGGGCGTCACGCCCTTGAACGCCGCATCGAATACCCGGCGCGATATGCCTTCACGGCGGGCTTCAGGCCAGAGGTCGGCAACAAACTGGTCAAACGCGGCATTGCGCGACAGCTGCTCCAGCGCGCTCATGTCCAGCGCACGGGCAGGCTGCGGTGCTATCCACGCCGCAAGCGAAATGCCTGCCGCGACAACTGAAGCAGCAATAGCAATTTTGGTTTGTTTTTCAGGACGATCCATCATGCCCCCACCAGGCTCAACAAACGTCAGTTCATCGGTTCAGGTTATTTTCTGATGTTGCGCGCACCATCCCACCGGCACCCGCACCACCCGGCCGCAAGCGCTATCCGTTGCGGCTCAGCAAATGCTTCTCCCAGTCCAGCGCGGTCTTCACGATCAGATCGAGATCGGCATGTTTCGGTTGCCAGCCCAGCGTGGCGCGGGCTTTGTCCGCATTCGCGACAATCTCAGCCGGATCACCTGCGCGGCGCTCTGCCATGCGGACATCCATCTTGTGTCCGCAAGCCTTCTCAACTGCATTGACCACTTCGATTACCGAATAGCCCTTGCCATATCCGCAATTGAACACCTGGCTCTCGCCGCCATCGCGCAAATAGGTCAGCGCATCCACATGTGCCGCAACCAGGTCGGACACATGGATATAATCGCGCAGACAGGTGCCGTCGGGTGTCTCATAGTCAGAGCCGAACACCGACATGTGGTCGCGCTTGCCCAATGCGGTCTCGCACGCCACCTTGATCAGGTGCGTCGCGCGCGGAGTTGACTGACCACTGCGGCCAGCGGGGTCGGCACCAGCCACGTTGAAGTATCGCAGCGCCACGTAGTTCAGGTCATGCGCTGCAGCGGTATCGCGCAGCATCAATTCGGTCATCAGTTTCGATGTGCCATAAGGCGAGATCGGCAGCAGCTCGTCGCCTTCGCGAACCGGCACGGTTTTTGGATTGCCATAGACGGCAGCCGTCGACGAAAAAATGAAATGCGGCACGCCACCGTTGACTGCCGATTCGATCAGCGAGCGCGATTTGCACGTGTTGTTGCTGTAGTAGCCCAGCGGGTCGGTCACGCTGTCCGGCACAACGATGGAGCCGGCAAAGTGGATGATCGCTTCAACCTTGTGATCGCCAATGATGCTGGCCACCAACGGCTGATCGGCGATGTCGCCTTCCACCAGCACAGCCTTCGGATGCACTGCCCAGGCAACCCCGGTGGACAGGTTGTCCAGTACCACCACATCGTGGCCGGCATCACACAATGCAAGCACCATGTGAGAGCCGATGTAGCCTGCTCCACCTGTAACCAGTACGCTCATGATCCGAAACGATCCCCAATTGCGTGACATCTGCGGCCACGCCACTATCCTTACGGTTGAGTTTGCTAAACAAACGCAAACAAACCGTTTAGAAAGCTTTAGCCGATAGCAGTTCCCACACGGCCCATGCCGGAAATGCCATACGCTGAGGAGGCCACCAGCCCGATGACTGCCAAGATCAAGAAAGCCGTATTTCCCGTCGCCGGTCTCGGCACCCGTTTCCTGCCCGCCACCAAGGCGGTACCGAAGGAAATGCTGACGATTGTCGACCGGCCGGTGATCCAGCTCGCAGTAGATGAAGCGCGCGAGGCTGGCATCGAACACTTCATTTTCGTGACCGGCCGTAACAAGGCCGTCATCGAGGACCACTTCGACAAGCAATACGAGCTGGAAGACACCTTGCGCCGGCGCGGCAAGACCGAACAGCTGAGCCTGCTGGAAGCTGACTTGCCCGGCGCCGGGCAAACCAGCTTCACCCGTCAGCAGGAACCCTTGGGCCTCGGCCACGCCGTATGGTGTGCACGCGAACTGGTAGGCAACGAGCCGTTCGCGCTGCTGCTACCGGACATGTTCATCCACGCAAGCCCGGGCTGCCTGTCGCAGATGATGGGCGTCTACAATGATCACGGCGGCAATGTCATCGCCGTTGAGGAAGTGCCAGAAGATCAGGTCTTCAAATATGGCGTCGTCGGCAAGGGAGACGCCGCAGGCGACGGATTCCGCATTACCTCCATGGTCGAAAAACCCAAAGTCGAGGATGCGCCTTCCAACCTGATCATATCGGGCCGCTACATCCTGCAACCGGAAATTTTCAGCTTGATCGAAAACCAGGCGACAGGTGCCGGTGGTGAAATTCAGCTCACCGACTCCATGCTGACCATGATGGACCAACAGGATTTCTTCGGACTCAAGTTCGAAGGCACGACCTATGACTGCGGCGACAAGGTCGGCTTTCTGTCAGCCAACGTGGCACTCGGGCTGTCGCGGGATGATATCAGCCCGCAGTTCAAGGCTGCTCTCAAGGAAATCGCAAACAAGTACGGCGGGCTTTGAAGGCCCGCCGCTTCACCTGCGATCATAGTCCGGTCTAAAGCTGGAAGCGCACCCCGGAGCTGAGCCGGTGCTCTTCATAGCCACTGGCCTCGCCCGGATTCTGGGCGGTAAACTCGTAACCTGCGATCAGCTGAATTTCACGATGTATTGCATAGGCGAAGCCAAGCGATGTGCCGATAACCATCTCGTCAGCGATACCGTCATAGTCAGTCTTGCCCACCGAGACACCAGCTTCCGCCGTCAGGTTGTCACGCAACTGATGTGTGACCGCCGCACCTGCCGACCACGTGGTCGCCCCAGCCACCAGCGGGTCCGAACTTTCTTCAATCTGTGAAGCCGCCGAGAAGACGATGGACGTGATTTCGGTTGGGGTCCAGGTCAGGTTGGCATCCATGCCAAGCGCCGACTGGTTGCTCAACAGCGCGTCTTCATAGTCACGGTATTCATACCGGGCCGCCACTTCACCAGCCCATTTCGCACCATCGTTGACGGACAACCCGGCCCGCACGACGACCCCTTGAGAGTCACGCTTCAGGCCATTTCGGTCAACGTTCTGATCGTGAATTCGCGGAGAGTAGGTCACTTCCGCAAACGGTTGCAGGGCAGCCGACATGACGTATCCAACGCGCAGGCCAGCCGATGGCGCCACGTAATCACGGTCGTCATTGTCTTCTATCCCCAGTGCACCGAGGTCCACATCACCGAACTTGAACCACGTGGCAGCAGCGGTTGCCTGCGCAACGAGACGGCCCATCTGATGGGTCAAACGCGCCTGGATATTGTAGGCATAATCTTCACGCGGCGACTGGGCCTGATCCGGCACTTCGATGTCTGATACGGTGGACTGGGAGAGCCCCACGCCGGCTGACAAGTCGAGGGTTGTCGTCGAGCGGATATCCACGCGGCCCGAAATGGTTGCGTCGGCATTATTCACGTTCTGCTGCCGGTTTTCGTCCCAGAAGATGCTCTCGCTTTGCGCCTCAATGGCCAGTGCATGGCGTGACCAGTCACTGCGCAGCGCAATCCTGGGCGCAACGCGAAGACCGAAGTCATCCGGCCCGGAAGGCGAAACGGATGCCACGTTGGAACTATAGACACCACCGATTTCCAGCTCGGGGAACAAGATGAACGAGCCCCGGCGAATGCCCAGTGCCGCATAAGGATCTGCTTCACGCTGCACGGTTACCGGCGCTGCCTCCGGTTGCACCTCCGGCAGTGCTCCATTGGCCGCCAACAGCGAAAGGCGCCGGCGCTCTTCAGCCTCGCGGTTGATCGAGTCATAGCCTGAATATGCCAGAGCCGACTCTTCAGGCGGCTCCAGATCAGCGCCCTGGTCAAAGAGCGACCGGCTGCTTTGTGTCTGAACGCGCTGCTGCGTTTCCTGCTCCAGCGTCGGCTCGGGTTGTTCCCTGGCGGCGTCTGCCCGGCGTGGCTCGGCAAAGGCCGGCGGGCTGACCGGTACGCGCGCATCGGCAAACGGATCTTCGTTGATGGTGACCGTCTGGCGTAACACGCTACCCGCATCCTGGGCCGTGGCAATGGCCGGGTTGGCGAGCACCAGTGCCGCAAGAGCCGTGGAAACAAAAATCTGACGCATAACGGACGATCCGCTCCTGTCAAAGGTTGGCAGGCAAGCCCCCCGAACACGCACCCGGCGCGACTATGCGCAAGGCACGGCCTCCAGGGACCGTTCTCGGATCCGACAATGAACGATTATGGTTAACAGCTCGTCAAAGAGTTGTATTGACGAGCCGATTACGGCTTAAACGGGTTCTGACTTCAAAACCATGCCAGTTGTGCCGGTAATGCGCACCTTGCTGCCCGCCGGTGCATCCTCACCCTCAACCTGCCATATGGCATCGTCAATCTGCACCTTGCCACGGCCGTTCTCGATAGCTTCCAGTAGCACCACGGTCCGGCCCACATAAGCCCCGGTGCGCTGGTTCAGGAAGGGCTGGTCGGTTTCCGATGCTGCCCGCGTCTTCATGTACCGCCGGCCAAGCAACACGTAGGCAGTGCTCAAGGTCACGAACAACAGCACTTCGATTTGCCAGGGCAGGTCAACAAACAGTTCCACAAGCCCGACCGTCAGCGCGGCCACGCCCAGCCACACCAGGAAGATGCTCATCACCAGCAGTTCGCTGACCAGCAAAACCGCGGCAATAATCCACCACGTCCATATACCGAACAGTCCGAACAACTCTTCCATGTGTATCCCCTGCCCCGATCAGCCTGCCTTGCGAAAGGTCCGGCCGGGATTGTGCCTCAGGTCTTCACCCGAGGCACCGTTCTGGCCCGCCGTGGTTCTCCGCCGTCGCCATCATTGCCACCAAACGCTTCGCGCGCAATCTCGGCAATACCACCAATCGAGCCGATGACGTTGGCGGCTTCGACCGGCAGCATCAACACCTTCTGGTTGGGTGACTTGGCAAGCCCTTCGAGAGCCTTGATGTAATTGTTGGCCACGAAGTAGTTGATCGCCTGCACATCACCGGCAGCAATCGCTTCAGACACCATGCGCGTTGCATTTGCCTCGGCTTCGGCCCCGCGCTCGCGCGCCTCGGCATCCCTGAAAGCTGCCTCCCGCCGGCCTTCGGCATCCAGCATGATGGCCTGCTTCTCACCTTCAGCCTTGAGGATCGCGCTTTCGCGCGCGCCCTGCGCTTCCAGAATGGCAGCGCGCTTGTCACGCTCGGCCTTCATTTGCCGCGCCATGGAATCCACCAGGTCCCGCGGCGGATTGATGTCCTTGATCTCGATGCGCGTCATCTTAACGCCCCATGGCGTTGTTGCCTGATCTACAACGCCCAGAATGGAGTGGTTGATGTCATCACGCTGCGACAGCAGGTTGTCGAGATCCATTGACCCCATGACCGTGCGGATATTGGTCATGGTGAGGTTCAGGATGGCGTTCTCGATCTGGTTGACCTCGTAACTGGCCTTGGCCGCATCCAGCACCTGGAAGAAGGCCACGCCATCTACCTGAACCATGGCATTGTCGCGGGTGATCACCTCCTGGCTTGGAACCTCAAGCACCTGCTCCATCATGTTCATCTTCGAGCCGATGCGATCGATGAACGGCAGGATGATGC
>JAWVYF010000171.1:0-6497 GCA_033722845.1 Anderseniella sp.
AAGCCACGTTGCAGCTGGGCCCGGTCGAAGGTTCCGAAAATGCCTTCGAAGGAGAAGTTCACGTCTTCTGCAACGGCTGTCTTGCCGGCGGCGCTTGCACCGGTGCTGCCCAGTGCCAGGGCAGCGCCGAGAGCGGTGGCAGCGAGGAGGGTCTTGATCGTTTTCATGTGCTCATAACTCCTGATTGCTGCCATCATTCGGCCGGTTGGGCCGAAGCGGCCTTGGCGTTGTCCTTGCCCAGCACCGCATCGGAAATGGACGAAGGCAGCGGCTTCGGCGTTTCCAGCAAGCCGACAAGCGGCAGCAGAATGAGGAAGTGCGCGAAGTAATAGAAGGTCAGGATCTGACCGGCGACGATCCACCAGCCTTCCGCCGGGTTGGCGCCCACGACGCCAAGGGCAAAGAAGACGATCAACAGGATCCAGAACAGCTGCCGGTAGATCGGCCGGTAGGATGCGGAACGCACCTTGGAGGTGTCGAGCCATGGCAGCACGAACCACACAAGGATCGAGCCGAACATGGCAATCACACCGCCCAGCTTGGCGTCGATCGGGCCGATGTTGAACGTGATGGCGCGCAGGATGGCGTAGAACGGCAGGTAATACCATTCAGGCACGATGTGCGCCGGCGTCGACAGCGGGTTGGCCTTGTCGTAGTTGATCGAGTGGCCGAGATAGTCTGGCGCGTAGAATACGAACGCGGCAAACACCAGGAAGAACACGCACAGTGCAAATGCGTCCTTCACCGTGGCATACGGCGTGAACGGCAAGGTGTCCTGACCGGATTTCACCTCGACCCCGGTCGGGTTGGTCTGGCCGGTCACGTGCAGCGCCCAAACGTGCAGGATCACGACGCCAACCAGCACAAACGGTAGCAGGTAGTGCAGCGAGAAGAAGCGTTGCAGGGTTGCATTATCAACCGAGAAGCCGCCCCACAGCCACGTCACCAGCGGCTCGCCGATGAACGGCACGGCCGAGAACAGGTTGGTGATCACCTTGGCGCCCCAGAAGCTCATCTGGCCCCAGGGAAGCACGTAGCCCATGAAGCCGGTGGCCATCATGATCAGGAAGATGGCCACGCCAAGCATCCAGAGGATTTCGCGTGGCGCCTTGTAGGAGCCGTAATACATGCCTCGGGCAATGTGAATGTATACGGCAATGAAGAAGAACGACGCGCCCACGGCGTGCCACTTCTGGATGATGTTGCCGTAGTTCACGTTGCGGCGAATGTGCTCGACAGAGTCGAAGGCAAGGTTCACATCCGGCGTGTAGTGCATGACCAGCACGACGCCGGTGATGATCTGCGAAACCAGCATCACCATCAGGATGCCGCCGAACGTATACCAGTAGTTCAGGTTACGCGGCACCGGATAGGAAACGAAGCTGTCATACATCAACCGTGGCAGCGGCAGACGGTCGTCCACCCACTTCATTACCGGGTTGGTCGGATTATAGGTAGAATGTCCGCTCATGGTCTTTACCCTCAGCCGATCGTGATCTTGGTGTCTTCCGTATAGGTATACGGCGGCACGTGGAGGTTTTCAGGCGCTGGGCCCTTGCGGATGCGGCCAGCGGTGTCGTAGTGCGAGCCGTGGCACGGACAGAACCAGCCGTCGTACTCGCCTTCATTGCCAATCGGCACACACCCCAGATGGGTGCACACGCCCAACTGCACGAGATACTGTTCCTTGCCATCAACCACGCGGTTTGCATCGGTTGCCGGGGTGTCATCAGGCAGGTTCTGGTTGCGCGCCAGCGGGTCCGGCAGGTCATCGGTTGGGGTCGCCTTGGCTTCCTCGATTTCCTTGGCGGTGCGGTGTCGGATGATCACCGGGTTGCCACGCCAGGTCACTGTGATCGACTGGCCTTCCTCAATGGGAGCCAAATCCACTTCGATGGACGCGAGCGCCAGAACGTCGGCGGTCGGGTTCATCTGATCGATCAATGGAATGGCGACACTTGCAGCGCCAACAGCGCCTACTGCGCCCGTTGCGATGTAAAGGAAGTCGCGGCGGCCTTCATCGTGTGCTTCTGCGGTTGACACGGGTCTACCCCTCGCTCGGATTGACGTTTCTTGTTCCTGATCGCACCACAGGGCCCGGATGGTCTCTGTGACGGTTTCAGGATTGGCCGGTTTGTGGCATTGGCATGTCGGAAAGTCCAGATATGAAGTGTCGCAGCCCACAGGCGAGTTTGGAGCGGTTGGCGCGGCCTGGATTGGCGTTGCCGTGGTCCGTGGAGGACCGCATAACAGGTGAAAAATGATCGAAATTGCACTCTATCAGCCTGATATCGCCCAGAACGCGGCAACGATTGTGCGTTTGGCCGCCTGTCTGGGTTTGCGGGTTCACATTGTGGAGCCTGCAGGGTTTGCCTGGAACTCGCGGGATTTTCGCCGGGCCGGCATGGATTATGTCGATCTTGCGGACATTGTGCGTCAGCCGGATTGGGATGCGTTTTCACAGTATGCACACGGCCGCCGGCTGGTGCTGGCCACCACCTCGGCGCAGAATTGCTATACCGGCTTCAGGTTTCAGGCGGGCGATATCCTGCTGTTCGGCCGGGAGTCGTCCGGCGTGCCCGATGCGCTGAAGGATCAGGTGCCTTGTCACGTCAAGGTGCCGATGCAGGCCGGTGCACGTTCGCTCAATGTGGCGGTCTCCGCCGCCATGATTACGGGCGAAGCGATGCGCCAGACGGTGTGGCAGCCGGACTAGTCTGTCTGGCACCAAATTTGCCTCTTGTCCGGCAGACTGTGCCGGCTTGGTACACGCGGGCCAAGCCGCATCACACAAATGCCAACCTAATGCGAGAGAGGCGACATGACTGCGACTTCAATTCTCAACGGCTGGAACGCCACCATGAGCGACCGTTTCGGCAAGGACACCATCTTGTTCAATCATCGCCTGCGCGAGACCGGGCTGTTCACCGAAGAGGCATTGGCAGAGCTGATCGAGCGCTATCCGGCAGAACACTACAACATCAACACCATGGGGTTCGATCCGGCCAACCCGGTCTGGCGCGAAGGTGAAGTGGGCGACGTTTCCGGCGCCGACACCATTGCTGCCATCAAGAAGGGCCGGATGTGGCTCAACATGCGCAAGGTGGCTGAGGTCGATGCGGAGTACAGAAAGGTGCTCGACCAGATCTTTGCCGAGTTCGAAGGGGTCATTCCGGGCCTCAAGACCTTCAAGCACAACCTTGGCATTCTGGTTTCATCACCCAAGGTGCAGGTGTTTTACCACGCCGATGTGCCTGGCCAGTCGCTCTGGCAGATCCAGGGCGTCAAGCGGGTCTACATCTATGAGCCACGCGAGCCATTCCTCAGCAAGGAAAGCCTCGAAGGCATCATCATGGGGCTCACGGAAGAAGAGATCCCCTATCGCAAGTCCTTCGATGACGAGGCTATGGTCGTTGACCTGGAACCCGGTCAGGCACTGACCTGGCCGCTAAACGGCCCGCACCGGATCGAGAACCATGATTGCCTGAACATCTCGGTCACGACCGAGCACTGGACCAGCACCATTCGCAACTCCTATGCCGTGAACTATGCGAACGGCATTATGCGCCGCAAGTTCGGCATGACCGGCATGAATGCCGAGCCGTCGGGGCTGCATGTTTATCCCAAGGCGGCAATGACGCTGGCCTGGAAGAAACTCAATCTTGGCCGGGCCGAAAAGTTCGTGCGCAAGGTGGATTTCCGGGTCAACCCGGAAAACCCGGCGGGCATTGTAGACATTCCGGCTTATGTGAAATAGCCAGCGGTTTTGTACAGGGCTGATATCCTTGGATTTGATTTGCCCGTCCGTATTTGCCTGTTGGCATTTGCGGGCGGGTTTTTCTTGTTGACTGGTATGCATTCGTTACGTCTGCAAGCGGGCGGGGAGGTTGTTTCAGGGGTAACCTCAAGGTGCACACGATGCTTCAAACCATCTCTGGCCTTTTTCCGGGCATTGCCGGGATTGCCGGTGGTTTTCAGCTCCGCGCGGCACCGGCCGGCAAGTTCATACAGTCCTGGCCGGGACCACAGGTAAGGCCGGCACTATAGGCTTTTCATGTTGTAAACACTGGTTTACAGAAGGGGCATGGACACAAAGACGCCGAGCGACATTCATACCACCCTTGAGCCGCACAAGCAGAAGGCCCGCACCTGGTTTGAAACCTTGCGCGACCAGATCTGCGCAAGCTTCGAGAAGATCGAGGACGAGCTTGCAGATACGCCACTGAAGGACGAAGCACCCGGGCGGTTTGAACGCACACCGTGGAGCCGCGACAATGATGGCGGCGGCGGGGTGATGTCGATCATGAAGGGCCGCGTGTTCGAGAAGGTCGGCGTGCACTGCTCGACGGTGCATGGCGAATTCTCGGAAGAGTTTCGCAAGCAGATACCGGGCGCCGAGGACGACCCGCGGTTCTGGGCATCGGGCATCTCGCTGATCGCGCATCCGTGGAACCCGAACGCCCCCACCGCCCACATGAATACCCGTTTCGTGGTGACGTCGAAGTCCTGGTTTGGCGGGGGCGGGGACCTGACGCCGGTGCTTATGCGCCGGCGCACCCAGGAGGACCCGGACTCGGTTGCCTTTCATGCCGCCTTCGAGGGCGCGTGCAACGCCCATGAGGTGGCTGACTATGCGCGCTACAAGGAGTGGTGCGACGAGTACTTCTGGCTCAAGCACCGCAACGAGCCGCGCGGCATTGGCGGCATTTTCTACGACTATCTCAACTCCGGTGACTGGGACGCCGACCTGGCCTTCACCAAGGACGTGGGCAGGGCCTTCGAGAAGGCGTATTGCGACATCATGCGCGCCAACATGCACACGCCGTGGACCGAGGCCGACCGCGAGGAGCAGATGGTGCGCCGCGGACGGTATGTCGAGTTCAACCTGTTGTACGACCGCGGCACGCTGTTCGGCCTGAAGACCGGCGGCAACGTGGAGTCGATCCTGTCGTCCATGCCGCCCAGCGTGAAGTGGCCTTGATTGGCCCTTTCGCGGACACCTCCGTGTACGCGCCCGTTCACGGGCTGGCGCAAATCTTTTGATTTGCTTGCCCTGCCACGGAGGGGGTGGCTTCTTAGCTTTCCGCAAGCGCGTCCGCGCTTGCGTCCGTTCACGCACTGACGATTTTGCTGGCCGCAAAATCTTGTGCTGCCACGGAGGGGGGGAGTGATGCGGCAAGTGGGGCATTCTCATCCTTTCCTGTCTTGACCCCGTCATCTGATGGGTGTCCTGTCTCGCGCCATGAGCACAGCGACCGCACCTGCCAGCCAAATCACTGATGCCCAGCGCCGCCGCAACCTGTTTGCCGCATGTGCGGCAATCGTGGTGTTCGGCTTTGCCATGGGCCTCACATACCCTCTCTTGTCGCTGATCATGGAGCGCAACGGCGTGCCCGAGTCGGTCATCGGCATGAACGCGGCGATGGCCCCGCTGGGCGTTCTGGCTTTCTCGGTCCTGATCCCGGTGCTCACCCGCAAGCATGGCGCGCGCGCGGTAACGCTGGGGGCGGCTGCGATGGCGGCGGTTATCCTGATCGGCTACAAGGCGCTGCCGCAGCTTGAGGCCTGGTTCGTGCTGCGTTTCTTCCACGGCATGGCAATCTCGGCGCTGTTCGTGCTGTCGGAAAGCTGGATCGTGAAGTTTGCCGACCCGGGTTCGCGCGGCAAGGTGGTCGCCATCTATGGCGCGGCATTGGCGGCGAGCTTTGGCGCTGGCCCCGCGCTGATCTCGGTGATCGGCATTGACGGGTGGGCGCCGTTCCTGATCGGGGCGGGCGTCCTTCTGGCCGCGATGATCCCGATCGCGATGGTGCGCGACGACCGGCCGGCGGCGGAAGAACACGCCGGGTGGAGCGACATTGTGAAATTCCTGCCCGTGGCGCCGGTGCTGTTGTCGGCGGTGTTCATGTTCGCCGTGCTGGACGCAGCCACGCTGTCGCTGATCCCCGTGTACGGGGTGCGGCTGGGCTATGACGTGGCCACCGCGGCCAACCTTCTCACCGTGCTGATTGCCGGCAACGTGGTGCTGCTCGTGCCGATAGGCTGGCTGATCGACACCGTGAACCGCCGGGTGGTGCTGGCGGGGCTGGCAGGCGTCACCATGGTGCTGCTGGCGATCACCCCGCTGGTGGCGACCACCTGGGCGGTGTGGCCGGTGCTGTTCGTGGCGGGCGCGACGGGCTATGGCATCTACACCTGCGCGCTGGCCATGCTGGGTGACCGGTTCACCGGCCACGAGCTGATTGCCGGGGCATCGGCATTCGGCACCATGTGGGGCTCGGGCGCGCTGCTCGGCTCGCTGATCGCGGGCGCGGCGATGAACGCCTTCGGCCCGCACGGCCTGCCCTTGTCGCTGGCGGCGTGCTTCGTGGTGTTCCTCGCTGGCATGTGGGCAAGGCGGGTGCAGCGGAAGGGGTGAGTGACTGCCTCTTTTGTTTTCCGCAAGCGCCTCCGCGCTTGCGTCCGTTCACGGGCTGGCGCAACGCTGGTCGCGTTGC
>JAWVYF010000172.1:0-6385 GCA_033722845.1 Anderseniella sp.
AAGGCCGAGGCAAGCGCGACTGCGCGCCGGCCGGTCAGGCCGCCCCCGCGGAGCCGTTGAGCGAAGCGAAACTGGCGTGAGCGAATAAATGACCAATTACACCGAACTCCAGGTCACCACGCCGTTCTCGTTCCTGCGCGGAGCCTCACATGCGGAAGAGCTGGTGGCGCAGGCAAAGCATCTTGGGCTTACCGGCATCGGCGTAACCGACCGCAACTCGCTGGCAGGGGCGGTGCGCGTTCATGCGGCCGCCAAGGAAGCAGGTCTCAAATGCATCATCGGTGCGCGGCTGGACCTGGCAGCGGCAACGATGGAACAACAGCCCGAAGGCTTGCATGTCGTCACAGCCCCCACGCCCGCCTGCTCGCTGCTGGCCTGGCCGACGGACCGTGCCGCTTATGGCCGGCTCACCCGGCTGATCAGCCTCGGCCAGCGCCGGGCACAAAAGGGCGAGTGCCTGATCACGCTCAACGACGTGGCAGACTTTCAGCAAGGAATCATCTTCTGCGCCGTACCGCAGCCGGGTTGGCCGGATGACACATTCGAGGCAACACTCAAGCTCATCGTTGAACGCCTCGATGCAAAGCCATACCTCGCCGCCACCTTCCGCCATGACGGGCGCGACAAGGCGCGGCTCAACCGGCTGGCCGAACTGGAAGCGCGCCACGGCACGGCCCTGCTCGCCACCAATGACGTGCACTTCCATCATCCGGCAAGAAAGCGCCTTGCCGACGTGATGGCCTGCATCCGCGAGGGCACCACCATCGATGAGGCAGGTTATCTGCTCGCACCCCACGCCGAAGCCCATCTGAAAAGTCCACAGGAAATGACGCGGCTGTTCCGTGATCACCCCGCCACCATCGCCCGCACGCAAGATGTGGCGGGCGCCTGCACCTTCTCTCTGGATGAACTGAAATATGAATACCCGGACGAGCCGGTGCCGAAGGGAACCTCACCGCACAAACACCTTGAAGCGCTGACATGGGCCGGCGCCAAGGAGCGCTACCCGCAAGGGCTGCCGGACAAGGTGCGCGCCAACCTGGTGAAGGAACTGGCGCTGATCGGCAAGCTCGGCTACGCGCCCTACTTCCTGACCGTGCACGATATCGTCAACTTCGCCCGCACAAGGCCCGAGCCGATCCTGTGCCAGGGCCGCGGCTCGGCCGCCAACTCAGCTGTTTGCTACTGCATCGGCATCACCGCGGTGGACCCGGCGTCAATAGATCTGTTGTTTGAACGCTTCATCTCGGAAGAACGAAAAGAGCCGCCCGACATCGACGTCGACTTCGAACACGAACGGCGCGAAGAGGTAATCCAGTACATATACACCCGCTATGGCCGCGAGCGGGCGGGGCTGGCGGCTACCGTCATCACGTATCGCGGAAGATCGGCGGTGCGCGAGGTGGGCAAGGTGATGGGCCTGTCGGAAGACGTGACCTCGGCGCTGGCCGGCATCGTCTGGGGCCGCATGTCGGAAGAGATGTCCGATGACCGGCTGAAAGAGGCTGGGCTTGACGCGGCCGACCCGATGATCGGCGAAGTGCTGGACATCTGCGACGAACTCACAGGCTTTCCACGTCACCTGTCGCAACATGTCGGCGGCTTCGTGCTGACCCGCGGGCGGCTGGACGAAACGGTGCCGATCGGCAATGCCGCCATGGAGGACCGCACACTCATCGAATGGGACAAGGACGACATCGACACGCTCGGCATCCTCAAGGTGGACGTGCTGGCGTTGGGCATGCTGACCTGCATCAGGAAGTGCTTCGACCTGATCGAGGGCTGGTACGGCGTGAAGTACTGCCTGGCCACGGTGCCGCGCGAGGACCCGGCCGTCTACGACATGCTGTGCCGGGCCGACTCGGTCGGCGTGTTCCAGGTGGAAAGCCGGGCACAGATGAACATGCTGCCAAGGCTCAAACCGCGCTGCTTCTATGACCTGGTCATCGAGGTGGCCATCGTGCGCCCCGGCCCCATCCAGGGCGACATGGTGCACCCCTACCTGCGCCGCCGCGACGGGCTGGAGCCGGAGGAATACCCAGCGCCTGCACCGGAGCACGGCCACAAGGACGAGCTGCGCGAGGTGCTGGGCCGCACCAAGGGCGTGCCGCTGTTCCAGGAGCAGGCCATGAAGCTTGCCATGGTGGCGGCAGACTTCACCCCGGGTGAGCTGAACGAACTCAGGAAAGCGATGGCCACCTTCCGCCGGCGAGGCACCATCGGCCGGCTTGAGCGCAAGATGATCGACCGCATGGTTGAGCGGGGTTACCAGCGCGAGTTTGCCGAACGCTGCTTCAACCAGATCAAGGGGTTTGGCGAATACGGCTTTCCGGAGAGCCACGCCGCCAGCTTCGCCCACCTGGTCTATGTGTCGAGCTGGTTGAAGTGACATTACCCGGCAGCGTTTTGTGCCGCCATCCTGAACTCACAGCCGATGGGCTTTTATGCGCCCGCACAACTGGTGCGCGATGCCCGCGAACATGGCGTGACGGTGCATGCACCGGATGTGAATTTCTCCACCTGGGACTGCACGCTGGAAGGTGCTGCCGGAGAGCCGCCGCAAGTGCGGCTGGGGTTGCGGCTGGTGGATGGGTTGAAGGAAGCGGACGGGAAGATGATTCCAAGCCATCACCCTTATACATCACTGCCTCACCTGCACCGTTCCGGCATCCCCGCCGCCGCCATCGTCAGACTGGCGGAGGCAGATGCGTTCCGCTCGCTTGGCATCGACCGCCGCCAGGCCCTGTGGCAGGCGCGTGCGCTGGCCAGGGCAAAGCCGCTGCCTCTGTTCGCCCATGCCGACGCCGAAGATACCGGTGAGGACACTCCCGTCGCCCTGCCGGAGATGGCTTTGGGCGAACACGTTGTGAACGACTACCAGACGCTCAAGCTGTCATTGAAGGCACACCCGATGAGCTTTCTGCGCGGCCGGTGCGAGGACCTGGGCGTGACGGACAATGCCGCGCTGAAAACCCTCAAGGACATGCGCAAGGTGAAGGTGGCCGGCGTGGTGCTGGTGCGCCAGCGCCCCGGTTCGGCCAAGGGCGTGGTGTTCATCACGCTGGAGGACGAGTCTGGCGTATGCAACATCGTGGTGTGGCCCAAGGTGCTGGAGGCGTTCAGAGGCACGGTGATGGGCGCGCGGCTGATGCTGGTATCAGGCCGGGTACAGCGCGCCGGCGACATCATCCACGTGGTGGCAGACAGCATCGAGGATTGCACCCACTGGCTGGGCGAACTCAGTGAGGACGTCGAGATGAAGAACCCGCTGGCGCGCGCCGACGAGATTGCCCGGCCGAACCACGACCGCCGCGCCCCGGCTGCACGTCATCCGCGCAATGTGCGCATTATCCCCAAGAGCCGGGATTTTCACTAGAAGCAATGCCAGGAAAAGTGGCCGCCGGTTTTCCGTCCGGCATTGCGACAGTAAAACCTAATCCCTGACGCGATTGATGAGTGCCGAATAGATTTCGGCCTCGCCGACCAGGCCGTCCGCCTTGCCATTCTTCCCGATAGCCACGTCCTTGCCGGACTTCCAGCATTCGGCAACGATCTCGCGCATGGTGGCCTCCGGCGGCATCAGCGTCAGTCCGGCCCTGACTTTCTCGCCGCGCTTGAGTTTGCGCATGATGGTCTGACCGGTCATCACGTTGAGCGGGTTCATGTGCTGCACGAACTCGGCCACATACTCATTGGCCGGTTTGAGCACGATGTCTTGCGGTGTGCCGGCCTGCACGATGCGCCCGTCCTGCATGATGGCGATGCGGTTGCCGATCTTCAGCGCCTCATCAAGATCGTGGCTGACAAAGATGATGGTGCGCTTCAGTTCCGACTGCAGCTTGAGCAACTCATCCTGGAGGTGGGTGCGGATCAGCGGATCAAGCGCCGAGAACGGCTCGTCCATCAGAAGGATCGGCGCTTCGGTCGCAAAGGCGCGCGCGAGCCCGACACGCTGCTGCATGCCGCCGGAAAGCTCGTGCGCATAGCGATCCGCCCACTGGTCCAGCCCGACAAGCTCCAGCTGCTTGTGAACCCTCTCCTTGCGCTCAGCCTCCGGCATCCCCGCAAGCTCCAGACCGAGGCCCACATTCTCCTCAACCGTGCGCCACGGCAGCAGCGCAAACTGCTGAAACACCATGGCAACGTCACCCTGGCGAAGCCGGCGCAGGTCACTCGCGCTGCACGAGGCGACATCGGTGGTGCGCCCGCCAACGGTCACCTGGACACCACCACGCGCCACCTTGTTGAGACCATTGACGGCGCGCAGCAGCGTGGACTTGCCGGAACCGGACAGGCCCATCAGCACAAAGATCTCGCCCTCGGCAACATCCAGCGAAGCATCGGCAACGCCAAGCACGGCACCACACGCCTCGCTGATTTCGGCGCGCGTCTTGCCGGCATCCAGTAACTCCAGCGCTTGCTGGCGTCGCTCGCCGAAGATGATGTCGACCTTGTCGAACCGGACAGCAGGTTTCACGCTCATCGCCTCAGCCCCTGCCCTTCTCGTTCACCCGGCACAGCCGGTCGAGCACGATGGCGACGAGAACGATGATCAGGCCGGCCTCAAAACCCTTTGCGATATTGACCGTATTCAGCGCGCGCACCACCGGCACACCAAGACCGGGCGCGCCAACCAGCGCCGCGATCACCACCATCGACAGCGACAGCATGATGGTCTGTGTCAGGCCCGCCATGATCTGCGGCAAGGCCCAGGGCAGTTCCACCTTCCAAAGCAATTGACGTGGCGTGGCACCAAAGGCCTCGCCCGCCTCAATAAGCTGCTTTGGTGTGGACTTGACACCAAGTTCGGTCAGCCGGATCGGGGCGGGGATCGCAAAGATGACCGTCGCGACGAGGCCCGGCACCATGCCGAGGCCGAACAGGATCAGGGCCGGGATGAGGTAAACAAAGGTCGGGATCGTCTGCATCAGGTCCAGCACCGGCCGCAGAAAGGCAGAGAACCTCGGGTTGTGCGCTGCCGCGATGCCCAGCGGAACGCCAACGCTCATGCACACCACAGCCGCAGCAATGATCAGGGCGAGCGTCTTGATCATGTCATCCCAGTAGCCCTGATTAATGATGAACAAGAGCGACACGGCTACAAACACCGCCAACGGCACCGAGCGCTTGAGCCACAGGGCAAGCGCGACCACCAGCGCGGTGAACACGAACGGATGGGGAAGCTCGAGTAGCCACACGAGGCCATCGATCATTGTCTTGAGAACGGTGGACAACCAGTCAAACAGAAAACCGCCTTTGTCGATCAGCCAATCGACGGCCTGCTTGGCCCATCTGCCGACCGGTATCTTGGCCCCGGTTCGCAGCGCCTCCCAGATCGACAAAAAGAACTCCTGCAAGAATTCCAAAGTCCCCACCCCGAACTTCACCGGCGGGTCAGGCGAACAGCACCTGCCCCGCCAGTCGATTCAATGCTTCAATTACATGCCGAGCTTGGCCTTGACGGCAGCCATGGCATCGCCACCATCCATGGTGGTCACACCTTCGAGCCACGGGCCGATGGCATCCGGGTTGGCTTTCAGCCAGTCGGTTGCAGCAGCTTCCGGCTCCTTGCTGTCGTTCAGGATCCCGCCCATGATCTCGTTTTCCATGGCGAGCGTGAACTTCATGTTGGTAACCAGCTTGCCGGCGTTCGGGCAATCGCTGGTGAAGCCTGCGCGGGTGTTGGTGTAGACGGTGGCCCCGCCCAGATTCGGACCGAAGAAGTCATCGCCGCCTTCAAGATAAGTCAGCTTGAAGTTGGCGTTCATCGGATGCGGCTCCCAGCCCAGGAAGACCACCGGCTCGCCAGCTTTCTCGGCACGGGCCACCTGCGCCAGCATGCCGGCTTCAGACGACTCGACCACTTCGAAGCCCTTCAATTCGAACGCGTTCTTCTCGATCATGTCGAGGATCAGGCGGTTGCCGTCATTGCCGGGCTCAATGCCGTAGATCTTGCCGCCCAGCGCATCCTTCTGCTTGGCGATGTCAGCGAAAGACTTGATGCCGAGCTCAGCGCCCTTGGCGTTGGTGGCAAGCGTATACTTGGCGCCCTCCAGGTTCACGCCGGTGGACTCGACCGTCTTGGCATCGAGGAACGGGCGGATGTCGGCTTCCATGGTCGGCATCCAATTGCCGAGGAATACGTCAATGTCCTTGTTGGCGAGCGACTGGTAGGTCACCGGCACGGACAGCACCTTGATGTCGGTGTCGTAACCCAGCGCCTTGAGTAGGAAAGTGGTCACGGCCGTGGTGGCGGTGATGTCGGTCCAGCCCACATCGGAAAACCGCACTGTCTTGCAAGCCTCGCCATCGGCTGCCTGCGCCGGAACAGCTGCGAACGCCATCAGCACGGCACCTGCAACGCCGCTCAACATCAGTTTTTTCA
>JAWVYF010000173.1:0-6360 GCA_033722845.1 Anderseniella sp.
CACCCCCTGCCCAAAATTGAGGCTTTGTGTCAGCGGGGTTACGCGCAATACTGACAACTGCAATGGCTGAGAACTTCAATGAAATGCTGGGGCCGGACGGGGAAGTCCGTGCGCCCTACGTGATCCTCAAGGACTGGCTCGACACCCAGTCGCCCGCTGATCTGCGCGCCAAGATACGCGAGGCGGAGGCGATCTTCCGGCGGCTTGGCATCACCTTTGCCGTTTATGGCAACGAGGATGCCTCGGAGCGGCTGATCCCGTTCGACATCATTCCGCGCATCTTTGCGGCCAGCGAGTGGCGGCGGCTGGAGGCTGGTATCCGCCAACGGGTTGCCGCGCTCAACGCGTTCATCGACGACATCTATCACCGGCAGGAAATTTTGCGTGCAGGCCGTGTGCCGGCAGAGCTGGTGCTGCAGAACGAGGCCTACCTGCCGCAGATGGCCGGCATGACCCCTGCCCGCAACGTCTATGCCCACATCATCGGCACTGACATCGTGCGGGTCGGCGAGGACGAGTTCTACGTGCTGGAGGACAATTGCCGCACACCGTCCGGCGTGTCCTACATGCTGGAGGACCGCGAGGCGATGATGTACCTGTTCCCGGAGCTGTTTGCGCGGCACCGGGTGGCGGCCATCGAACATTATCCGCAGATGTTGCGCGGCACGCTGGACTCGGTTGCGCCTGCGCATTGCGATGGCGAGCCGGAGTGCGTGGTGCTGACGCCGGGTATCTACAACTCGGCGTTCTTTGAACATGCCTTCCTTGCAGACGAGATGGGCGTGCAGCTGTGTACCGGCGATGACCTCTATGTGGATGACGGGTGCGTATACATGCGCACCACGCGAAAGCCTGTCCGCGTCGATGTAATCTACCGGCGCATTGATGATGCGTTTCTTGATCCGCTGACGTTCAACCCGGACTCGACATTGGGCGTGCCGGGCCTGTTCGATGCCTACCGGGCGGGGCGCGTGACCATCGTCAATGCACCGGGCACCGGCATTGCCGACGACAAGGCGATCTATTCGTTCATGCCGGATATCGTGGAGTTCTACACGGGCGAAAAACCGTTGTTGAACAACGTGCCTACGTGGCGCTGCTCAGAGGAAGAGTCACTCAAGTACGTGCTCGACAACCTTGCCGATCTGGTGGTGAAGGAGGTGCATGGCTCGGGCGGCTACGGCATGCTGGTGGGGCCGACGGCGAGCAAGAAGGAGATCGCGAAGTTCCGCGAAATCCTCAAGAAGCGGCCGGGCAACTATATCGCGCAGCCGACGCTGGCGCTGTCGAGCGCGCCGACGTTCGTGAAGAAGGGCGTGGCGCCGCGGCATGTGGACCTGCGCCCGTTCGTGCTGACTGGCGACCAGATCCGCATCACGCCGGGCGGCTTCACGCGGGTGGCAATGAAACAGGGGTCGCTGGTGGTGAACTCGTCGCAAGGCGGCGGCACCAAGGACACCTGGGTTCTGGAGGACTGATCATGCTTCTGGGACGTAATGCAGGCTCGCTGTTCTGGATGGCCCGTTATGTGGAGCGGGCGGAGAACATGGCTCGCCTTGTCGAGGTGAGCTACCGTATCTCGCTGATGCCGAAACCGTTTCGCACCCACACCAACGACTGGCGCTCGGTGCTGGTGAGTGCGCAGTGCGAGGCGACGTTTGACGAAAACTATGACGAGGCGACGCCGGAGAACGTGATCCAGCACCTGGTGCTGGACCGCACCAACCCGTCGTCGATCCGCTCGTGCATGGAAAGCGCGCGCAGCAACGGGCGCTCGGTGCGCACGGCATTGAGCCGCGACGTGTGGGAGAGCCTGAACTCGACGTGGAACGAGCTGAGCCAGCTGCGCGCCTCGCAGCTGTCATCGGACAAGCTGCCGGGCCTGCTGGACTGGATCAAGCAGCGCTCGATGCTGTTTCGCGGGGCCATGCTGGGCACAGCCCTCAGGCTGGACAGCTTTCATTTCAGCCAGATGGGTGCATTTGTCGAGCGTGCCGACAACACAGCGCGCATTCTGGATGTGAAGTATCACATCTTGCTGCCGCGCGGATCTGGCCCCGGCAGCGCCATTGACCAGCAGCAGTGGGCCTCGCTGTTGCGGTCGGTCTCGGCACACCGGGCCTACCGGTGGGCCTACAAGGATGCCAGCTACCAGCCATGGAACGTGGCGCAGTTTCTGATCCTCAATCCGGCAATGCCACGGTCACTGGTGTTCTGTTACAACTGGATCAACCGCAGCCTGATGGACCTGGCGGAAGACTATGGCGAGACATGGCCGTGCCATGATACAGCCAACAGGACGGACAAGATGCTGAAGGCAGCGGACATGGAACGGATATTCCAGTCGGGACTGCACGAGTTCCTTACCAACTTCATCGTCGACAACAACCGTCTGACCAGTGAAGTTGCCAGTGCGTACAATTTCCAATGAAGCTCAAGATCCGTCATTCCACCATTTACAGCTACGATGCGCCGGGAGGACTGCTGGTACAGCGGTTTCACCTGACCCCGTTGTCAGGCCCGACCCAGACGGTGCTTGACTGGTCGGTGGAGGCACCGGGCATGGACAAGGCCCTGCGCTACACCGACGCGTTCGGCAACGAAGTGCATCTGGTGACGACAATCCTCGACGAGGCGGACGTTGAGGTGATCGCGCAAGGCACGGTGGAGACGCGCGATACCGCTGGCGTGGTGGGGGCGGACGCCGGGCATGTGCCGTTGGGCGCATACCTGTCGCAAACGCCGGTCACGCTCGACAATGCAGCCATCAGGACGCTGGCCCGGCGCCATGAAGGCAGCCAGGGACTTGCCCAACTGCATGACCTGATGGGCGAAGTGCGCGATGCCATCGACTACGAGATCGGCGCAAGCCATGCCCACACCACGGCTGCCGAAGCACTGAAGGATGGGGCCGGCGTGTGCCAGGACCATGCCCACGTCTTCATTTCAGCGGCGCGCGTACTCGGCATTCCAGCCCGCTATGTCTCCGGTTACATGGCAACTGCCCCCGGCGAGGTGGCTGAAGCCAGCCATGCCTGGGCTGAAGCGCATGTGCCTGACCTTGGCTGGGTGGGCTTTGATGTGGCCAATCGTGTCTGCCCGGATGACCGCTACGTGCGCGTGGCGGTGGCGATGGATGCCGGCGGGGCCCGGCCGGTCAAGGGCATCCGGCGAGGGCTGGGACAGGCTGGCGAGCACCTGCGTGTCGAGGTACTTGTCGATCCGGCGGGAGAGCAGTAGCGTCTCACCTTCCATGACGGGGCAGATTCGCCCGATTTGCCGGATACCTTGAGAAATGACATATTGCGTTGGCCTGAAACTCGAGCGCGGCCTGGTGATGGCGGCCGATACGCGCACCAATGCCGGGCTGGACAACATTGCCTCGTTCCGCAAGTTGCACACCTGGGAGAAGCGGGGCGAGCGGGTGTTCATCCTGCTGTCTGCCGGCAATCTGGCAGTCACCCAGGCGGTGATCGCGGAGCTTGACGAACAGCTGGCCAACGCGGGCGCGGAAGACAAGACGTCGCTGTTCGAAGTCTCGAACATGTACCAGGCCGCCCGGCTGGTGGGCATGTCGCTGAAAGGCGTGCGCGAAACCCATGTCGAGCAGGGCCTGAATGGCGATGCGTTTTCGGCACAATTCATTTTCGGCGGGCAGATCGGCAATGAACCGCCAAGGCTGTTCCACATCTATTCGGAAGGCAATTTCATCGAAGCCAAGGCGGACACCCCGTTCTTCCAGATCGGTGAGCACAAGTACGGCAAGCCGATCCTTGACCGGGTGGTGGGCCGCGACATGCGGCTGGGAGAAGCGGCAAAGGTGGTGCTGTTGTCGTTCGACTCCACGCTTCGCTCGAACCTGTCGGTAGGAATGCCGATTGACCTCGTGGTTTACAATACCGGCTCGCTGGCCATTGACCGGGTGCGGCGCATTGAGCAGAACGATCCGTACTTCACCAAGCTGTCGCAGACCTGGTCGGAGCAATTGCGGGCTGCGGTTGAAAAGATCGACGAGTTTGATATCTGAATTCTTTATGACCGCAATGCCGGACGGAAAACCGGTCCATCCCCGTTCAAGCCGGGGACATGCTTTTCCTGGCATTGCTCCAGACCACCTTGGCCAGACCAAAGAATTCTGACAGAACCGCCCCATGGATCTCAACGCCCAGTACAACAACCGCGCACTCGTTCCCGACCACCAGCAGGTGATCGACGGCTGGCAGCGCGATGCCGGAAGTTTCCGCCAACAGGCGGGAGGTGCCCTTGGCATCAGTTATGGCACGCATGAGCGCCATGCCTATGACCTGTTCGGCGAAGTGGCAGGCGACGCCCCCATCGTGATGTTTGTTCATGGCGGCTACTGGCAAGGACTGGACCGCAGCTTCTTCAGCCACATGGCCGCTGGCCCGGGCACGCACGGGTTTGCAGTGGCGGTTCCGTCGTACAGGTTGGCGCCGGAGGTTGGCGTTGGAGACATCATCGACGACGTTCGTGCGTGCTGCCTTCACCTGTGGCAGGCGCATGGGCGCAAGCTGGTGGTCGTCGGGCATTCCGCCGGGGGGCACCTGGCAGCCTGCATGTTGGCGACGGACTGGACGGCACACGGCGCGCCGTCTGATCTGGTGGTGTCCGGCATGGGGCTGAGCGGGCTGTATGACTTGCGCCCGCTGATGGCGACATACGTCAATGACGCGCTGAAGCTGGACGAGGAAGCCGCCCGGACGGCCAGCCCGCTTGGTTGGCCGGTGCCGGCGCATGGACGGTTCGAGGCCTGGGTGGGCGGCGATGAATCACGCGAGTATCACCGCCAGAGCGAAACGCTGGCCGCCACGTGGTCGGGTGCCGGGCTGGACTGCCCCTGGCAGATCGTGCCGGGCGACAACCATTTTACCGTGGTGCGCCACCTGGCCGATGCAGACAGCGAAATGACCCGCACCGTGGCAAAGCTCGGCGGGGCCAGGGCATGAGCGCACCAGAAGAAGCGGCAGACAAGCCAGCCGTGGTCGAAACGCCATCCGGCAAGGGGGCGGCAGACGAAAACTTTCCGGTTGGGTCGTTTCTGCTGCCCAAGCACCTGCGCCCGCATGTGGCCACGTACTATGCTTTCGCCCGCGCCATTGACGACATTGCCGACAACCCGGACGCGGCCCCGCAGGACAAGATTGCCCGGCTCAACGCGATGGATGACGCTCTGTTGGGCCGCAACAAGTCGCCCGGTCCGGAACTGGACAAGGCGGTGCGGCTTCGCGCCTCAATGCTTGAGACCAATGTCGACCTGGCCCATGCCAGCGACCTGATCTCGGCCTTCAGACAGGATGCCGTAAAGAGCCGGTACAACAACTGGGATGAGCTGATCGACTATTGCATGCGGTCGGCATCGCCGGTGGGCCGGTATTTGCTGGAGTTGCATGGCGAGGACAAGGCGCACTTCGAATATTCCGATGCCTTGTGCAACGCACTTCAGGTGATCAACCACCTGCAGGATTGCGCCGATGACCTGAAGACGCTCGACCGCTGCTACCTTCCGCTCGACTGGATGAAGGAGGAAGGCGCAAGCGTCGAGATGTTGCGCGAAGCTGCCTCGCCTGCCCCGTTGCGTGCAGTGCAGATGCGATGCCTCGAGGGTACCGAAGCCTTGCTCAAGACGGCTGACAAACTGCCCGGAAAACTCAAGTCCAGACACCTGGCAATGGAATCCGGCGTGATCGTAACCGTTGCCTGGAAGCTGGTTTCCAAGCTGCGCAAGCAGGACCCGGTGGCAACCCGGGTCGAGCTTTCCAAGCCACAGTTCGCCATGAGCGGCCTCAAAGGTGCCATAAAGGCGCTGTTCTAGCTCTGCTTGAGCGTTTCGCGCGGCTGGTCTGCCCTGCGCTGTTTGGCCTTACCGGAAAGGTTGGCGAGACGGCGGATTTGGTATACACAGCGGGTTTCGTGCGACAGAACGGCGTTGGAACCGGTTACCCGGACGTTGCATCAAGACCTTGCCGAGGCCACATGGGCCGGGGTGGTCATGGCCAGAACCGGTGAAGACCAAGACTAAAAAGAGTAGGCATGCCAATATCAACTCCTCTGCTTGACACCATCAAGTATCCGGCCGACCTGAGAAAGCTGAAGCCGGAAGACCTTGAACAGGTGGCCAAAGAACTGCGGGATGAAACAATCGATGCAGCATCTGTGACCGGCGGACACTTCGGGGCGGGCCTCGGAGTGGTCGAACTGACCGTCGCGCTGCACTATGCTTACAACACGCCGGACGACCGGCTGATCTGGGACGTGAGCCACCAGGCTTACCCGCACAAGATCCTGACCGGGCGGCGCGACCTCATCCGCAAAATCCGCCAGTCAGATGGGCTGTACGGA
>JAWVYF010000174.1:0-6344 GCA_033722845.1 Anderseniella sp.
AATCTGCATTGGGTAGGCCCGACAGGCTCGCCATAGCGCTCCTTGGTGACTGGCGCGCCAAGGTGGTGGGCCAGCACGCCGATGCCATAGCAGCAGCCGAGGAAGGGTATGTCGTGCCGGGTGATCTCCGGCATCAGCGAAAACACGGCTTGCTCGATCTTCTTCTCTTCCGGCGACTTTGCGTCCGGCGCATCGCTGACACAGCCCGGCCCCCCTCCGACAATGACGCCGGACAGGCTGTGCAGATCGAGGTCATCGGGTAAAGGGTCACGCTCCAGCCGAACGCGGATGGTGTCGCGTTCATCAAGTCCGCCCTTGTCGAGAAAGGCCTCGAACTCGTTGTCGGCCGCAGGGGTTTCGGGGCGGAGTTGAAGGATAAGGAAAGGTTTGATGGTCATGAATTGAAAACGGCCTGCAACCTTCCTGGTTGATCCGGATCTTGCGCATCGCCTTTCGGCTCTACGTGCGATCCGGATCGCATGCCGCTGTTCTGCTCCAGGGTGCGCTGATCAGGGCTTGATGTAGGTGTAGCCCATCTGTTGCAGGCGGGACAACTCCGCGACGCCAGAGGGTACGATGTCTTCTTCGAACACATCATACAGATCAGCGTTGTAATCAATCTTGCGGCCCTTGAGCGTGTTGTTGCACACGTGGAACGAGACGTTCTGGCCCTTGAGCGATGCCACGGCCGTCTTCAGCTGGTCGTCGGACTTTGCACTGGCCAGCACCCCGAGCCCATTGCCGTGCAGCACCACCTTGACCTCGAGGTTCTCTGCGCCAACGGCATTGATGTGGTTCTGAATGTTACGCAGTGCGCCGCGGTACTTCTTGTCCTTGTCGCCGCCTACATAGTTGATGTGGTAGACGACCTTCTGCTTGCCGTAGCGAGCATCCGCGTGAGTTGAACCTACATTTGCCGTGTTGAAAGCAAAGACCAGGGCAAAGGCAGCGGCCAGTCTTGTCAGAATGTGCATCATCTTGTCCTCCGTTTGGCGCGTCATTGCTGCTGACGCCTGAACGGAAAGGTGGCAGGACGGCGTGCCCGGCGCAAGTCACAAAGGCAGAGGGTCACCGTAACTGCTGCCGGTTTTCGTTTGGCTACTTGCCGCCCAATGCCTTGTAGACGGCCATGGACGGCCGCCCGTTTGGCTTCATGCCGATCTTCTGTTGGACCTTCTTGATGGCCCTTGTGGTGACCGGACCGATCTTGCCGTCCGCTTCGCCGATATCGTAGCCGGCCTTGAGCAGCAGGATCTGCAATTGCAGGCGCTGGGCGCGGGTCAGGCCGGGGTCGTTTGTGGGCCAGCGGGCGGCGATGGGGCCGCGGCCTTTCAGCCGGTCAGACAGGTGCCCGATGGCCAGCGCATAGGACTCGGCTGCGTTGTAGGAGTAGAGCGCATTGAAGTTGCGGCTGACCAGGAAGGCCGGGCCGTTGACGCCGGCCGGCAGCAGCAGCGCGGCGGAGAACGAGCTTTTCAGCGGTGAGCCGTCCACATTGGTGATGCCGCGCTTTGCCCAGTCCTGAACATTGGCGCGCCGCTTGCGCCCGGAGGGACCCTTGTAGTTTGCCGGAAGCCTGACCTCGAAGCCCCAGGGTTCGCCAGAGCGCCAGCCAGCCTTGACCATGAAGTTGGCGGTGGACGCCAGTGCGTCGGGAATGGAGTTGACCAGATCGCGGCGGCCATCGCGGTCAAAGTCCACGGCCAGCCGGCGGTAGGTTTCGGGGATGAACTGGGTCTGGCCGAAGGCGGATGCCCAGGACGAATAGAGATCGTCATACCTCACGTCACCGCTTTCAACGAGCTTGAGGCCGGCGATGAGCTGGCGGGTGAACAGCTTCTTCTTGCGGTTGGCGCAGATCAGGTTGGCCATCGCGTGGGGCAGGAAGAACTCGCCCTTGATCTGGCCGTAGTCGCTCTCGATGCCCCACAGGGCGGCGATGATATAGCGGTCAACGCCGTATCTCTTCTCAACGGCAGCAAGCGTGGATGCGTGCTTCTTCATCAACGCCAGACCGTCGTCGATGCGAGGCTGATCGACGAGGAAGGTCATGTAGTCCCACACAGGCGTGCGGAACTCCGGCTGGGTGCGCGAGAAGCGGACAACCTTCTCGTTGTACTTTGCACCATCGAGCGCCCTGTCGACCAGCGACGGGCTGACGCCTGCGCGCTTGACGGTAGACTTGATGGAGCTGATGCACGACGCGGTAACGGGATTGGCGTGAGCAGGGACGGCCCACCCCGCTGCCATCAGAAATGCCAGGGCAGGCAGTGTCGCGCGCATCATGTCAGGCCTCTTCAGATTGCTCCGGAACGGCCTGCGAGACTAAGCCCAGGGACGGGATTCGGCCAGCTTGCTTTCATAAGCCGTGATGGCGTCTTGCTTCTCAAGCGTCAGGCCGATGTCATCGAGGCCGTTGAGCAGGCAGTGCTTGCGGAACGGGTCGATGTCGAACTTGATGACGCCGCCGTCCGGGCCCTTGATCTCCTGTGCCTCGAGGTCGACGGTGACGGTTGCATTGGCGCCGCGGCGGGCATCGTCCATCAGCTTGTCGACGTCTTCCTGCGGCAGCTTGATGGGCAGGATGCCGTTCTTGAAGCAGTTGTTGTAGAAGATGTCGGCGAACGAGGTGGAGATCACGCAGCGGATTCCGAAGTCCAGCAGGGCCCATGGCGCGTGCTCACGTGACGAGCCGCAGCCGAAATTGTCGCCGGCCACGAGGATCTGCGCGTTCTGCCAGGACGGCTGATTGAGTACAAAGTCCGGATTCGGTGTGCCGTCCTCGCCGTAGCGCATTTCGAAGAACAGCGACTTGCCAAGGCCGGTGCGCTTGATGGTCTTGAGGAACTGCTTCGGGATGATCATGTCGGTGTCGATGTTGGTGATCGGCAGCGGGGCCGCGACGCCGGTGAGCGTGGTGAACTTGTCCATCAGTCGGGTTCCTTGGATGCGGGAAATCTGTCGGGTGATGTGTGCCGCGAGTGCTGCAAAAGGTCAAGCGTTACCCTGTTTGGCGCGCAGGTCGGGCAGGCCGATGCCGGTTGACTCGAAGCCACCGTCAACCGACAGGATCTGGCCGTTGATGTAACTGGCCTTGTCCGACACAAGGAAATGGATCGCCTCGGCAATCTCGCGCTCGGTGCCGTAGCGGTTGAGCGGGATGTTGTCGTGGTAGCTCTGGCGGATGGCAGCATCGTGCACCTTCATGGCCATGGCGGTGTTGACTGGGCCGGGGCACACGCAGTTGACACGGATGCCCTGGTTGCCGAGCTCGGCGGCCTGCTGCTTGGTGAGATGGATGACGCCTGCCTTTGAGGTGCCGTAGGCGGTGCGCAGCGTGGAGGCCCGGTGGCCGGAGATCGATGCGATGTTGACGATCGCCCCGCCGCCGGAGCGCAACATGACGGGGGCTGCTGCCTGCACCATCAGGTAGGGTCCGGTAAGGTTGGTGGCCATGATGGCGTTCCAGATCTCCAGCGAGGTCTGGGCGATGGGTCCGAAGTCGGCAATGCCGGCATTGTTGACCAGCCCGTCCAGCCGGCCGAAATGTTCCGCCGTCTGGTCGACCGCGCGCTGCACGTCCTCCGGCTTCGAGACATCGGCATCGATGCACAGCACCTCACCGGGCAGGGCGTTGCGCGCCGCGGCCAGGGTTTCGGTATTGTTGTCGAGCGTGGCGACCTGCCAACCGTAGTCGAGGAAGGTCTTCACGGTTTCAAGACCGATGCCGCGCGCACCGCCGGTGACCAGGCAGACTTTGGTGGGTTTTTCAGACATTCAAATAGTTCCGTGTGACTGCTCTGATCTTTTCGCTCACGCCAGCTCCGGCCTGCCGGCCTGCGCGGCTCCGCGGGGGCGGCGCATCCAAGATCCCTGTCGGCGCTTCGCTCCTCCAGGCCTCTTTGCGCCGGCGCGCAGTCGCGCTTGCCTCGCCTTCGGCTCGGAATCAAGACACTTCAGCTGATCTATCAATCAAATAATCCCGTAGCGTTTCAGGAACCAGAAGATCAGGTAGGCACCAAGCAGGTAGGCAACGGTGCGGCCAAGGCGTTTGCCCCAGATCACGACCGGGTCGTTGG
This sequence comes from Anderseniella sp., assembly GCA_033722845.1. GTDB lineage: Bacteria > Pseudomonadota > Alphaproteobacteria > Rhizobiales > Aestuariivirgaceae > Anderseniella. The sequence goes on from JAWVYF010000174.1 coordinate 4,080, forward strand.
CATCGTCTTCGTCTTCTGCGTGGCGCGCGCCGAGCATCTTTTCAGACTGCTCGCCAAGACGCTTGAGGTCAGCCTTGGCCTGGCGGACGGTATCGTCATTGCGGTTGCCGGAGGTACTCATGCGGGCATCACTGGACGGTGCGCGGCAGCGGCGCGGAGGCTTCGATCTCGGCCTCGAGCTGGGCCACCATTTCTTCCGACAGGGCGAGCTGGTGGGCAGTCTCGTGCACCATGACATGGGTCAGCACGGCAGACAGCTCGTCGCCGGTTTCGACCCAGTAGTCCAGGATGGCGCGGCGGAAGATCACCAGCGCGGGCGGATTGCCGGAAGAGGTGCGCAAAAGCCCCATGATGTCGAAGGGGGTTTCGGCCCCCACTTCGTCCATGGTGTCCTCGTCGGGAAACTCCTCGACGAGGATGGCGATCTCGCCGGTCAGGTCGCGCAGGGAAGCCGGCACGGCATCCCACACCTTGCGGGCGAGAAGGGTCAGGTCTGCCGCCGTGGGCGCACGCATGTGGGACCAGCGGCTATCGCTGTTGAAACTCGGACTCATGGAAACGGATTTTGCCAGTGCGGCGCAACGAATGCCAGCCCGTTGTCACGTCAATCGGCGAAAGTGCCTGTATCGGCGTGCTCAGACCATGCCGGTTGCGGCATATGCCAGCATTGCGCCGGATGCAACGGTTGCGGCAATCAGCAGTGCGAGTGCAATGCGCAGGAAACGCGCATCTGCGGTCGTGGTGGTGGTCGAAGACATTGAAATCCCCCTGTAACTCCGAAATCGATACGTACGAACCCCGTCCCAAAGGGATATCGTCTTGTGAATACCCTAGCTTGGTTGCAGCCCGGTTAACGGGTGGTACACCATAATTTCGCTGCGTCTGCAACAAGAAATTCGGACGCAGCGTCAACTGGCCAGGTAAAAGGCCAAAAAACCACCCGGAACCGGAAAATTTCAGCCGCGCGGACCGTTAGCCCAGTGTTCTCACATCCACGAAGTGACCGGCAATGGCAGCAGCGGCAGCCATGGCAGGCGAGACCAGGTGAGTACGGCCCTTGAAGCCCTGGCGGCCTTCAAAGTTGCGGTTCGAGGTCGATGCGCAACGCTGGCCGGGCTTGAGCTGGTCCGGGTTCATGCCGAGGCACATGGAACAGCCCGGTTCGCGCCATTCGAAACCGGCGGCGAGGAATATCTTGTCGAGGCCTTCGGCTTCTGCCTGCGCCTTCACCACGCCGGAGCCCGGCACGATCATGGCGTAGTCGAGCCGGTCGGAGACCTTCTTGCCCTCGACAATGCGGGCAACCTCGCGCAGGTCCTCGATGCGGCCATTGGTGCACGAGCCGATCCAGATTACATCAAGCGGAATGTCGGTGATCTTCGTGCCGGCTGTCAGCCCCATGTACTCCAGCGCACGGGCCTTGGAGGCGCGCTTGGTCTCGTCGGCGATGTCGGCCGGGTTGGGCACGGCACCTGTTACCGAGATGACGTCTTCCGGCGAGGTGCCCCAGGACACGATAGGCGGCAGCGAGGCGGCATCAAGCGTGATGACCTTGTCGAAATGCGCACCATCATCGGTGAACAGGGTTTCCCAATATTTCAGGGCAGCGTCCCACTTGTCGCCCTTGGGTGCCATGGGCCGGTCCTTCAGGTAGTCATAGGCCTTCTGGTCGGGGGCGATCATGCCGGCGCGGGCACCGCCTTCGATGGTCATGTTGCACACGGTCATGCGGCCTTCCATGGTCAGGTCGCGGAACGCCTCACCGGTGAACTCGATGACATGGCCGGTGCCGCCGGCGGTGCCGATCTCGCCGATGACGGCGAGGATGATGTCCTTGGCGGTGGCGCCCTTGGCGAGCTTGCCGTCCACCTGGACCTTCATGTTTTTGGCCTTCTTCTGGATCAGCGTTTGCGTTGCCAGAACGTGCTCAACTTCGGATGTGCCGATGCCGTGGGCCAGCGCACCGAAAGCGCCGTGGGTGGAGGTGTGGCTGTCGCCGCACACAATGGTGGTGCCGGGCAGGGTGAAGCCCTGTTCAGGCCCGATGATGTGCACGATGCCCTGGCGCTGGTCGGTTTCAGAGAAATATTCGATGCCGAAGTCGGCGGCGTTCTTTGCCAGCGTCTCGACCTGGATGCGGCTTTCTTCTTCCTCGATGCCGTGCGAGCGGTCGGTGGTGGGCACGTTGTGGTCAACCACGGCGAGGGTCTTTTCCGGGCAGTGTACCTTGCGGCCAGCCATGCGAAGGCCTTCAAAAGCTTGCGG
>JAWVYF010000175.1:0-6304 GCA_033722845.1 Anderseniella sp.
GCTGGGTTCGCTGGCGCACTTCAAGCCGGCAGATGCCGTCGACGACAAGGATATGCCCGAGCTTGAACGGCTGATGCTGTCCCATCTTGCCCGCCTAGATGGCGTAGTGCGCAGGTCCTATGACGAGTTCGACTTCCGGCGCATCTACTCTGCGCTGGGCAACTTCATGAACATCGAGCTCTCGTCGTTCTATTTCGACGTGCGCAAGGATGCGCTCTACTGCGACGCGCCCTCCAGCCTGCGCCGCCGTGCTGCGCTTACGGTCATCGACCGCATCTTCAACTGTGTGGTCACCTGGCTTGCACCGATCCTGTCGTTCACCTGCGACGAAGCCTGGATGGAGCGGCACGGACCCGAGGCTTGCGTCCATACCGAGCAGTTCCCCGAAGTGGGCGAGCATTGGCGCAACGAAGCGCTTGAAGCGACCTGGGCCAAGGTCATGAAGGTGCGTTCGGTCGTCACCGGCGCGCTGGAGATCGAGCGGCGCGAAAAGCGCATTGGATCCTCGCTCGATTCCGCGCCCGAAATCTTCATCGTTGATGAAGAGCTGCTGCATGCGGTGCATGGCATCGATATGGCCGAGATCTGCATCACGTCCGATGCGAAGGTCACGCATGGCGCAGGTCCGGACGGCGCCTACAAGCTGGACGAGGTGCATGGCGTAGCTGTTGTGCCTTCCAGAGCCCAGGGCACCAAGTGCGCCCGCTCCTGGAAGGTGTCGCCCGACGTTGGCTCCGATGCCGAGTACCCCGACGTGACACCCCGCGATGCAGATGCCTTGCGCGAGTGGGCCAAGCTGGGCGTGACCGCCTGATGGCGAAAGGCAGCTTGCGGTTCTGGGGCCCGGTATCGATGGTCGGCATCGCACTTGCGGTGCTCAGCTATGTGCTGGACCAGTTGCACAAGTGGTACATGCTGGGCCCCTACGGCATAACCGAAAAGCAGCCGGTCAGCGTGGCTCCGGGTTTTGACCTGGTGATGGTGTGGAACTACGGCATCTCCTACGGCTGGTTCGCGTCGCATTCGCAGTTCGTCCGCTGGACGCTGATCATCCTGTCGCTGGTGGTATCCGTGGTGCTGGTCCTGTGGCTTGCAACACAAGTCCGCCCGCTGCTCGCGGCAGCCATCGGTATGGTGCTGGGTGGTGCGCTCGCCAACGCCACAGACCGGCTGGTGCATGGTGCCGTGGCAGACTTTTTCCACCTCTATGCCGGCTCATTCAGCTGGTATGTCTTCAACATCGCAGACGTGGCCATCGTTGCCGGTGTGGCCGTCCTGATGTATGACTCGGTTTTCGGCAAGGCTGATACCAGGTCTGGCTAACCTTGCCGCAGCAGCGACTTGAGCCTTGCTTTCGCCAAAAACGGGTGTCAGGCGTCTTGCGCAGCATGCAATTTTTGTGATGAGCGGGCATTGCCCGTCATCTTTCTACGTTGGGAGCAGGAAACATGGTCAACCGGATTGCGAAGGCCGCCGCCGCATTGGTGCTCTTGCCGTTGCTGGCCGCGTGTTCCGAAACCAGTGTCATGGATGCTTTTGATGCAGGCAAGGCCACGCCCAATGAAGGCCTTGTAACCACCAATCGCCCGTTGTCCATGCCGCCTGACATGGCTCTTCGCCAGCCAGGTGCAGCAAATGCGCCTGCGCCGTCGAATGGTCTCAGCGTACAGCAGGGCCAGCGTGGTACGCCCACTTACCAGGCACCGCCGCCACCTCAGCAGACCTACCAGCAGCCGCCGGTGCAGCAACAGCCTGCATGGCAGAACGCGGCTCCTGCGCCTGCACCCCAGCAGCAGCAAGCCTACGCCCAGCCGGCCCCGCCGCCGCAACGCCAGGTCTCTTCGGCTGACAAGGTCTACTACGACAACGGCATCAATCCTTACAATGCAGATGGCACGCGCAAGAAGCAGTCGGTTCTGAACGACGAGTTGCGCAACAAGAGCCTGGAGAAGAAGCGGGCCCAGAACCCGAATTACGGCACCATCTTCAACATGGGCGAATTGTGGTCCGGCAACTGATTTTGCCAACCGTCTTCCAATATTGATGTTACGAAGAGTTCAGTGGCGAACCACTGGCGATCTGTGCCAATTTGCGGTTCTGTCACTAACCGGACGGCGGCGCCCCTTGTGATCTTGCGCCCCCGATGTCTGGCTTGTTCACTTCCAGGAGCGTAACGCCATGAAAGCAGTTGCTGCCCGCAAGGCCACCTTGAACCCTGTGATGCGCTGGTTCGCAGCATGTGCGCTGACCTGCGCGCTGCTGCTCGCATTGGCCTTGCCGGCAAGGGCGCTGAGCGTCGATGTCAAGCAGTACACGCTCGATAACGGCATGAAGGTGATCGTCATACCGGACCGCCGCGCGCCGGTCGTCACCCACATGGTCTGGTACCGTGTCGGTTCAGCCGACGAGGAACTCGGCAAGTCCGGCATTGCCCACTATCTCGAGCACCTGCTCTTCAAGGGCACCAAGCGCCTCAAGCCTGGTGAATTTTCGCGCATCATCCGCAACAATGGCGGTGAGGACAACGCCTTCACCAGCTATGACTTCACGGCCTATTTCGAGCGCATTTCGGCCGACCGCCTCGAGCTCGTGATGGACCTTGGCGCCGACCGCATGGCCAATGCCGTGTTCAACGATCAAGACGTCAAAACCGAACTGGAAGTGGTCAAGGAAGAACGCCGCCAGCGCACCGATAACAACCCGGCTGCCCTGCTGCGCGAACAGCTTAATGCCACCGCCTACACCGCCCACACCTACGGCCGGCCGATCATTGGCTGGATGTCTGAAGTCGAACAATTGACCGCCAAGGATGCACGCGAATTCTATGACCGCTTCTATACCCCGGCCAACGCTGCACTGGTTGTGGCTGGCGATGTCGATCCGGCAAAAGTTCATGAGCTGGCAAAGAAATACTATGGCGGCCTGAAGAACACCGCAGACGTGCCGGTTCGTGCCCGCACCCTCGAGCCCTCGTTTATCGCGGCCAAGCGCGTCACCATGCGTGATCCCCGGGTTGCGTCGCCGTCGATCGCGCGCAAGTACATCGTGCCGGGCGTCAACCAGGCAGAGCCGGGCGTCAGCGAAGCGCTGGACCTGCTTGGAACAGCGCTGGGCTCCGGCTCCACCTCTTACCTGTATCGTGAGCTTGTGACCCGTCAGCGTGTCGCCTCCCAGGTATCGGTCTGGTACAGCGGCGATGCGCTGGATCATGGAGATCTGAGCATATCTGTTGCGCCTGCACCCGGTGTCGACGTTGCCAAGGCCGAAGCCGCCCTCGACAAGGCGCTGGAAGACCTGAAAGCCAATGGTATTGACGGCAAGCTGGTGGAGCGCTCCCGCGCACAGCTGCTGGCCAGTACGATCTACGGTCTTGATAGCCAGTTCCGTCTGGCCTACCTGTTCGGCGCCGCCTTCGCTATCGGGCGCAGTGTGGAAGATACGCTTGGCTGGACGGACCGGATCAAGGAGGTCACCGTTGAAGACATCAACAAGGTGGCCCGCTCATATCTTGATCCCAAACGCTCGACCACAGGCATCTTGTTGCCTGCGCCGGCAAAAACTGCCGCCGCGGCGAACTGATTGGCTCTCGCTGAACAACAACCAGAGTAACCGGAAACCGGCCCATGAAAGCGTTCAGACTGTTCATCGTGATGATCTTTGCCAGCGTTCTGCAACTGGCATCCGCGCAGGCGTTCGAGATCAAGGAAGTCACCTCTCCCGGCGGCGTGAAGGCGTGGCTGGTGTCAGACAGCACCATTCCGATGATCGCCATGAATTTCTCGTTTCGTGGTGGAGCAGCATCTGATCCGGCTGACAAGCAGGGCCGTACGTACTTCCTGTCCGGTATGCTCGATGAAGGTGCCGGGGACCTGCCGTCCGAAGCATTTCAGGAGCGCATGAGTGAGCTTGCCGTGCGCATGTCCTACCAGGCAGAACGTGAATTCTTTTCCGGTTCGTTCCAGACCCTGAGCAGCAACAAGGACGAGGCCTTCAAGCTGCTGAAGTTGGCCGTCAACGAGCCTCGTTTCGACCAGCAGCCCATGGACAAGGTGCGCGGCCAGATCATGCTGGGCATCAAGCAGGATGCAGAGAGCCCCAGCCGGATTTCATCCAACGCCTTGTTCAAGACAATGATCGGCGAGCATCCCTATGCCCGCGACGAAAAAGGTTCGCTGGAGAGCGTCAACGCTCTGACCCCGGAAGACCTGCGCCAGGCATGGTCCGAATTGTTTGCGCGTGATCGCCTGCAGGTCGCCGTGGTTGGCGACATTTCGGCAGATGAACTGGGCAAATACCTGGACGACGTGTTCGGTTCACTGCCGGCGAAGTCCGGTCCGATCACGGTTCCAGACGTCAAGTTTCCGAAGAAGGGGTCGATCACCATCGTTGAGCGGGATATACCGCAGTCCGTCATGAGTTTTGCCATGCCGGGGCTGGTTCGCTCCGATCCGGACTTTATTGCCGCTTACGTCATGAACTTTGTGCTGGGCGATGGCGGCTTTGGCTCACGGCTGATGGAAGAGATTCGCGAGAAGCGCGGTCTGACCTATGGCATTTACACGGGCCTGGCTGCATTTGAAAACGCCGGTTTCCTGTTCGGTTCCGTTTCCACGCAGAATTCGCGCGTTGGTGAAACCCTCACCGTGCTTCGAGATGAACTCAAACGCATGGCTGAAAGCGGTCCGACCGAAAAGGAACTTGAGGAGGCCAAGACCTACCTCACCGGGTCTTATGCCTTGCGGTTCGACTCCAGCAGCAAGATTGCAGGCCAGTTGCTCGGCATTCAGCAGCAGGATCTCGGCATTGACTACGTCGAGAAGCGCAATGACCTCATCCGTGCTGTCACCGTCGAGGACGCCAAACGCGTCGCCAAGCGTCTTGTTGACCCGTCCAGGCTCACCATTTCGATCGTGGGCCGCCCGGAGGGTATTCCGTTGAAAACCGGTGAACCCGGCTAAGGTTACTCGCCGGCCGGTGGTGCGAATCTGCTAGTTTTGAAGATCGCTGCAATGCTGCCAACCGGCAGCGTTGCGACACTCCATAGCTAGGGGCTGCGTCGCATGGCATCCATTACCGCATACCAACAGGACCTGTCCGGCTGCATGGCAGGCCGCATCGGCGAGGCCGGGCTGTCCGAGGCAGGCTTGCAGGCCGTTCAGGCGCGCGCTGTCAACGCACGCGATCAACTCATCGGGCTTTACAATGATCGGGGGTTGCCATTGCTGCGTTTGCCGGAACTTGATTCCGACATGGCAGCATCGCAAGACGTTGCAGCCTTTCTCAAGGAAGGCGCAACCGACATCGTGTTTCTCGGTACTGGCGGCTCATCACTCGGCGCGCAGGCGCTGGTACAACTCGCCGGCTACCGGGTACCGGGCTGCGAGGCAGCCTTGGGCGCACGGCTTCACTTTTTCGACAATCTCGATGCCGCCAGCATGGCTGAGGCGCTGGACACGTTGCCTCTCAAGACCACCAGGGTGTTTATCGTGTCCAAGTCCGGTGGCACGCCGGAAACCATGGTCCAGGCACTCTGCGTTCTCGAAGCCCTGAAAAAGCACGGCCTTAAGCCGGCAGACCATTGCGCCGCCCTGACCGAGCCGGGGGACCCATCGGCAAACCCGCTGCTGAAGCTGGCGACCGCGCACGATCTCATGCTTCTCGACCACGACCCCAAGGTGGGAGGGCGGTTTTCCGTCCTGTCAAATGTCGGGCTTGTGCCGGCGTTGGTTGCCGGTCTTGACCCAATGGCCGTACGCGCCGGGGCAGGCGAGGTCATGCAGGCGGTGCTGACCCGTGAAGATGCTGATCCAGTACATGGTGCCGCCGCCATGGTGGCGTTACAGGAAGCATGCGGCATGACCGTGTCTGTGATGATGCCGTATGCAGACCGGCTGCGGCTGTTCTCTGCATGGTATGCGCAACTGTGGGCAGAAAGCCTCGGCAAGCAGGGGCTTGGCTCTCAGCCGGTTGCTGCCGCCGGGCCGGTCGACCAGCACTCGCAGATGCAGCTGTTCATCGACGGTCCCCAAGGCCGCGTGGTCAACCTGATCGCGCCTGCAACGGCGGGGCGTGGTCCTCGGCTGCCATCGTCGCTGACGGAGGATCCCAAGCTGGCCTATCTCGCGGGGCGTACTGTCGGCGATGTGACATCGTGCCAGCAAACTGCTGCCGCCGAGGTTCTGGCGCGCAACGGCCGCCCGGTGCGGGTGTTTTCGGTCAGTCAGATCGACGAGTTTTCCACCGGCGCGCTGATGATGCACTTCATGCTTGAAACCATCATGGCAGGCTTCATCATGCAGATTGA
>JAWVYF010000176.1:0-6286 GCA_033722845.1 Anderseniella sp.
ATGGCGGCGGCCATGGCAGCGGCCTTGGCAGCGGCCTTGGCAGCGCCCAAAATGGCGCACTGGCGACGTGGATGGGTCATGCGGGGGGTGCCTCCCTTCGTGCATTGAAAAAGCAGGGTCAGTATGGTGGTGCGCGCGTGTGAGAGAAAGTGTCTTTCATCACACCTCGCAAGCCAAGCCCTGCGCGTTTTGCATGGCTTGCGGTGGCCTCGCATTTTCCCGCTACGCAGCCTACCAAGACGGGTGTATAAGCGGATATGGAACGACCCGCGCGCCATCTGGCCCAGAGTGCGCACACGCGCGAAGGTTCCACGTTTTCCCGACGAACAGACTGATGAAGCCTTTCGCCGTTTTCCGCCTGCAGGGTGGTCCTGCGGGCGTGTCCTCCTTAGTGGGAAATTCAGGCCATGAGCGCCATTCTCAACCTCGCCGACCATGCCATGATCGTTGCCGTTTTGACCTCGATGACTGTCGTCACCGCCTGGGTGTTCTGGATCTACCTGTCAGCGATGGCGAACGGCATTGCAGCCATGCTGCGGCGCGCGCCCGCTGCCGCCGGTCAGGTGATGCCTCTTGCCAACCAGCCCGGTGCACAGGCAGTGTTCAACAAGATCGACTGACCTTCGCTTCAACCACCGGGGAGAGCATGTGCGCCGTTTGTTGAGATTGGTACTGTTCTCCGCTGCCATGATGGCCACCCCAGTGGCGGCCACGGCACAACCGTTCGAGGTTGTGGACGCGCCCTCGTGCGTCAACAACAAGGGCGAGCAGGTGGCGTTCAGGGCGTTCGAGGGCGGGCGGCAGCAACTGGCGGCCGGCATGGCACGGCGCGGGGCCGATGGCGCGCCTGTGGTGATGCGGTCGAACTTTGCCGCAGCGCCCAAACCCATGCAGCAGTTCATCGACCGGCACGAGTGCGCCCATCACCAGACCGGCGACGTGGACCGGCCGCACCCGCCGCGCAACGGGCCTGAGCACCTGATGAACGAGGCAGTGGCCGACTGCATTGCCGTGCTGCGCCTGCGCGACGAGGAAGGCTATGATGCGGGCCGGCTGAAGCAGGTGGTCGAGGCGCTCAGTGCCGACATGAGGAAGATCGGCTTTCCGGACGTGAGTGTGTCCAGCCGGGTGCGCAACATCGAAAGCTGCTTTGCGCGCGACGGCGGTGCGGGCGAACTGATCAACGCGCGCCTGAGCGAACGCGGGCTGAAATAGGCGCGAGGCGTCAGGCCGTTACCGTGACAAAAAACGGCACCGGATATCCGGTGCCGCCACTCGCGTGAAATGAAGGGTCTGGCCGGATCAGCCGAGGGGGACAGGCTGCTTCGGCTTGTACCAGCTTTTCTGGTGATGCAGGTGGGCCAGCAGGTCGTTGAGCTCTTTGGCTTCTTCAACCGACTTCTGGCATTCGAGCTTTGCCGTGCGGCTCATTTCAGAGCGCAGGGCGTCTTCAATCAGGGCAAGCTGCTTGGGGTTCAGACGGAACGACGGATTGTAGCTCACTTCGGTAATCTCCTCGCACGGGATTAGACGACTGATGATGTTGGACGTGCGCCATACCTGCCTATGCGCACAACGAATAATATAATTCATAATTTGCATGATGCATGAGAAAAACGCCGCAGGTGGCCGCGCATTATGCCGCAGGGTGGAACCGGGCACCATTTCTGGCGCTGTTTGATCTGGGTCAAGGCGGTCCGCCACGCCTCGCAGCAAAGTCAGCTTGCTTTAGTAATCACTATTGGAATCAAGCAGATGACGGGACTTGAGCAACTTTACCTTGGCATGGTTCTTTGCGGCTTTGCGGCGTTTGCCGCTTCGCTTGCGGTTCAGGCGATGCGCCAGCAAACCAAGTAACCTCCAGCCAAGCACTTTCCTCCGAAGCGGATCAGCCCTGTCTGGCGTCATTGCCGGATGGGGCTGATTCCATTTGCGGCAGGCGGTGACGAGCGCATCAAGCGCTCACACCACGATGACGCCCTTGTGCTTGGCCTTGTCTTCCGGCTCCACGTGAATGGTCACGCGCGCATCGCTCACTTCCTTGCGGATGGCGGCCTCGATGCGGTCGCAGATGTCATGTGCATCCGACACGGTGGTCTTGCCGTCGATCACCAGGTGGAACTCGATAAAGGTGACGGCGCCTGCATGGCGGGTGCGCAGGTCGTGCGCCTCGATGGCACCGGACGCCTTGTCCGAGATGATCGCGCGGATGCGCTCCAGCGTCTGCTCTGACACTGCTTCATCCAGCAGCCCGGACAGCGACGACTTCATCACCTTCCAGCCTGACCACAGGATGTTGAGGGCAACCAGCGCGGCAAGGGCTGGGTCCAGCACATGCCAGCCGGTGACGATGGCCAGCAACACGCCAAGCGTGACGCCAACGGACGATACCACGTCTGACAAAAGGTGATAGCCGTCTGCTACCAGGGCAGGCGAGCGATGCTTGCGTCCGCGCGAGATCAGCACCCAGCACCACACACCATTGACGACGCTGGCCAGCCAGTTGACGAACAGCCCCTCGACCGGCGCATCCAGCGGGCGCGGGTTCTGATACGCCTGCCAGGCCTCGTGGAAGATGACCAATGCCGCGACGATGATCATCGCGCCTTCCAGCACGGCGGAGAAATACTCCGCCTTGTGGTGGCCATAGGGGTGGCGCTCGTCGGCCGGTTGGGCGGCATAATAGACGGCGATGAGGGCAGCAACTGCGGCGACCACGTTGACGATGCTTTCCAGCGCATCGGAAAACAGCGCGACCGAGCCGGTCATCCACCAGGCCAGCGTCTTGATGGCGAGCACAAGGAGGCCGACGGCAATGCTGCCGGCGGCAATCTTCAGGCTGGCGGATGCGGCATGGGTGGTGCTCATGGGCCCCGTTATGCGCGGATGAAGTGCAGCTTGTCGAATGACTTCCGCCAGTTGCCCACCTCTTCCGCCAGCGTTGCCGGGTCGTTGGTGGTCAGTGCGCGGGCAATGAGCGATGCCAGGCGCGGCGCGTGCGCCGGGGTGACGCCCCAGCGCACCAGTTCCGGCGTGCCGATGCGCAGGCCGTTCATGTCGCCATTGACCGGATCAATCGGAAGGCCGATGCCGCAGGCGAGGAAGCCTGCCTTGCGCAGCGTTTTGGACGCTGCCTGACCACCGCCGAAGCGCGCGGCCTCAACGGCGAACTGGTGCGATTGGGTAAAGCCGTGCGCCTTGCCGAAGACCGGCAGGCCTTCTGCATCCAGCGCGGCTGCCAATGCCTGCGAGAGCTCGACCATGGCTGTGGCATAGGCGTGTCCATGCTCGCGCCAGTCGAGCAGGGAGACGGCAAGCGCGGCAGACTTGGCCGCGTCGAAATTGGCGGTCATGCCGGGGAACGCGATGTGATCCAGCTTTTCGGCGATTGCCTCGTCATTGGTGACAATGAGCCCGCCCGCAGGTCCGCCCAGCGACTTGTAGGTGCTCATGGTCATCAGGTGGGCGCCTTCGTCCAACGGGTTGGGCCACGCCTTGCCGGCAATGATGCCACACTGGTGCGCCGCATCGAACAGCACGTGCGCGCCAACCTCATCGGCAATCGCACGGATGGCCGCAACCGGGTGTGGCTCAAGGTTGAGGCTGCCGCCGATGGTAATGAGCTTCGGTTTCACCTCGCTTGCGAGCTTCGCCAGCGCATCCACGTCTACGGTGTAGCCATCTGCCGCTACCGGCGCGTGGTGGATGTTCAGGCCATACAGCCCGGCACATCCGGCGTCATGGTGGGTAACATGGCCGCCTATGGCAGCCGGTGGGGCGATGATGGCATCGCCGGGACCGGTGAGCGCCATGAAGCCATACAGGTTGGCGATGGCCCCGGACGGCACGCGGATTTCGGCGTACTTCGCGTTGAACACCTCTGCTGCGAGTTCCGCCGCGATGACCTCAATCTCCTCGATGGCTTCAAGGCCCATCTCGTACTTGTCGCCCGGATAGCCAAGCGAGGGCCGCGACCCGATGCCGGACGCGAGCATGGCTTCTGCACGCGGGTTCATCACGTTGGTGGCGGGGTTGAGGTTGAAGCAGTCGCGCTCGTGGATATGGCGGTTGTCTTCAACCAACCCATCAAGCCGGGCGGCGATGGCGTTGCTGTCTGCCGTGGCGGTCTCGCTGGCATAGCGCTGGACGAGGGTTTCGCAGGCGGACGGAACCCAGGGGCGGGGGATAAGGTGTGGCATGGGCGGTGCTTTCTGGGCTGGGTGCCTGAACGGATCAATTCAACGCATTAGCAAGGCTGGGCGCAAACGGGAAGGCGGGGAATCAGAAACGCCGGCTGATGGCGGATACGCAATGGCGTGTACTTATCAACCGATTGAACCCTGGCCGCACCGGAAACGAGTTGACGGGCAAAGCTGATTGTTCTTTTCTGAGCGTGTCAGGGGTGTTCTGCCCAAAGAACTGAGATGCTGATGGAAGCCTTGCTTGGCTCAGCAACCCTTCGAACCTGAACCGGTTAGCACCGGCGTAGGAAGACCAGCCATCGGAGCATGTTTTCTTTCCGTTTGCCTGGGCTTCTCTGGGTCAAACAGACTGAGAAAGGAAGCTCTCCCATGAATGCCATCACTCCCACTGTATCCACTGGTTCACTGCCGGCTTCGCGCAAGATCCACGTGAAGGGCGCAATGCACCCGGACGTTCGCGTACCTATGCGTCAGATCGATCTTCATCCGACATCGGGTGAACAGCCCGTGATCGTGTACGATTCCTCGGGGCCCTACACAGACCCAACGGCACAGATCGACATTTCAAAGGGCATAGAGCGCCATCGTGATGCGTGGCTCGCGAAGGCTACCGATCTTGAACAGTACGAAGGCCGACGGGTAAAGCCCGAGGACAATGGCAACGCGACCGGTGAACGGCTGGTGCCCGAGTTTCCGGTGCGCTATCAGCCCCGCCGGGCCAGCGGCGGCAAGGCGGTGACGCAGCTTGCCTATGCCCGGGCAGGCATCATAACGCCTGAAATGGAATTCATCGCGATCCGCGAAAACCTCGGCCGGGAAATGGCGGCGCAGAAACTTGAGCGCGATGGCGAAAGTTTCGGTGCAGAGATTCCTGATTTTGTCACACCGGAGTTCGTGCGTGACGAAGTGGCCCGCGGCCGTGCAGTGATACCTGCCAACATCAATCACCCAGAGCTGGAACCGATGATCATCGGCCGCAACTTTCTGGTGAAGATCAACGCCAATATCGGAAATTCGGCCGTTGCTTCTTCCATGGAAGAAGAGGTTGAAAAGATGGTCTGGGCGACCCGGTGGGGTGCCGACACCGTGATGGACCTGTCCACCGGCCGCAACATTCACAACATCCGGGAATGGATCATCCGCAACTCTGCCGCGCCAATCGGCACGGTGCCGATCTATCAGGCGCTGGAGAAGGTGGATGGCATTGCAGAAGATCTGAATTGGGACGTGTTCCGCGATACGTTGATCGAGCAGTGTGAGCAGGGGGTAGACTACTTCACCATCCATGCAGGCGTGCGCCTGCACTACGTGCCGCTGACGGCGAACCGTACGACGGGCATTGTGTCGCGTGGTGGCTCGATCATGGCCAAATGGTGCCTTCATCATCACAAGGAGAGTTTTCTGTACGAAAACTTCGAGGAAATTTGCGACATCATGCGAGCCTATGATGTGACGTTCTCGCTGGGTGATGGCCTTCGCCCCGGCTCGATCGATGATGCCAATGATGAAGCCCAGTTTGCCGAATTGGAAACCCTGGGTGAACTGACCAAGATCGCCTGGGCCAAGGACTGCCAGGTGATGATCGAAGGCCCCGGCCATGTGCCGATGCACAAGATCAAGGCCAATATGGACAAGCAGCTTGCGACATGCGGCGAGGCTCCGTTTTACACGCTTGGGCCGCTAACCACTGATATTGCGCCCGGTTACGACCACATCACATCGGGCATTGGTGCGGCGATGATCGGTTGGTTTGGCACGGCAATGCTGTGTTATGTGACGCCGAAGGAGCATTTGGGCTTGCCGGATCGTGACGACGTCAAGACAGGCGTGATCACGTACAAGATTGCAGCCCATGCCGCTGACCTGGCGAAAGGCCATCCCGCAGCAAAAGTCCGGGACGATGCATTGTCACGCGCACGATTTGAGTTTCGCTGGGAGGACCAGTTCAACCTGGCGCTCGACCCGGAAACCGCCCGTGACTTCCATGACCAGACCTTGCCAAAGGAAGCGCACAAGGTGGCTCATTTCTGCTCCATGTGCGGCCCAAAATTCTGTTCGATGAAAATCTCGCAGGACATTCGCTC
>JAWVYF010000177.1:0-6243 GCA_033722845.1 Anderseniella sp.
ACCAGATCATTGCGTTGCAGACGCAAGGAGCGATCCTGCTTCAACGGACGGCCGAAGCCTGCGTGCAGCATGTCGCTGTCGCGCGGGCAGTCGAACCCGCAGGCCTGAAAGGCCACTTGCACCAGACCGGAACAATCAATCCCTGCCCAGCTCTTGCCGCCCCACAGATAGGGCGTGTTGACGAAGGCTTCGGCCACGGTGGCCGGGTCGTCCCAGTGTTCTTCAATCGGGCGCAAGTGCCGTGCCCAGACGTAGCGATGGTCACGCAGCTTGGCGAGTTCGCCATCAACGGACACAACCGACACCAGCGAATTCATGTAGGCGGGCTGCACCGGGTTCGACTTGATGTCAGGCCGGGTATAAAGCAGCGTCTGTGGCACCGCGATGCGGTGAGTCGGGTCAATCACCTGGCTACTCAGGCAACGGGCCGGAATGAAGCCAACGTAGTGATCGATCACCAGTTGCACAAACGCCCAGCCGTCCTTGATCTGGAACACGTGGACAGGCTCACCGAGCAGGGCTTGCGTATCCGTGGGGGCGTCATAGCGCGGTTCACGCAGGACCGGTGCTATCGAGACCGTGACCTGACGGAGCTCAGGCGTGACGTATCGCAGAGCCTGAACCTTGCCGCGCAGCTTTGCGTCGGCAACGTCGTCCTTATAGGCATACAGGCGGCGGTCCAGTGTCATCGTTCGGTCCCCAGGGCCACGGCCCGGTGGGCAATCGTATCTGCCAACCGTTCGACGTACAATGCGCCATTGACGGTGCGCTGGACCAGCACGTTGCGGCGGTCTTTCTCGTCGCGGCGGCGCGTCACCAGTCCCAGCTTGCCCATCGTATCCAACGCGCGCGTGATCACCGGTTTTGACACATTCAGCCGGGCTGCCAATCCGCGCACAGTATGCGGCGGAGCTTCAAGATAGATCGTAAGCAGGATGCTGATCTGGCGCGCCGACAGGTCCGGCTCGTCATCGCGCACGAGATCCAGATGAACGTCGTGCCAGAGGTTCAACACCTCCGCCGTTGTCAGATGCAAACTCATGACACTCAACTCTCGACTGACGGCTCCAACAAAACTCGTTACGGAGCCGTTTCAGTTAAGCGCGTTTGAGAAAGCTCTGCAAGTTCTATTTGCGCGCAGGGTAGCGGCTTGAAATCAGCGAGAACAGGGCACGCGCGGCTTGCGGCTCGCCACCGAGGGGGCGTGCGGGCCGGGCAGCGGGCACCCAGCCATAGATGTCCAGATGGATGTATGCCCCGGCTTTCTCGACGAACCGTTCGAGGAAAAGTGCCGCGGTAATCGAGCCTGCAAAGCCACCGGTTCCGGCATTGTTGATGTCGGCCACGCGAGAGGAAATCATTTCGTGATAGCGTTGCCAGAACGGCAGCCGCCAGACCGGATCGGCGCAGTCCATGCCATGCCCTGCCAGCTCATCTGCCAGCGCATCGTCGTTGGTGTAGAAGGGCGGCAGGTCCGGGCCCAGTGCCACGCGGGCTGCTCCGGTCAGCGTTGCCATGTCGATCAGCAGGTCAGGCTTTTCATCGTCGGCCAGAGACAGCGCATCGGCCAGGACAAGGCGGCCCTCGGCATCGGTGTTACCGATCTCGACGGTAATGCCTTTGCGGCTGGTCAGAACGTCACCGGGACGGAAGGCATTGCCGGCAACCGCGTTTTCCACCGCCGGTATCAGCACCCGCAGACGCACGTTGAGCTTGGCCGACATGATCATCGACGCAAGTGCCAGAACCGCTGCAGCGCCACCCATGTCCTTTTTCATCAGGGCCATGCCGGCGGCAGGCTTGATATCAAGCCCTCCGGTATCAAAGCACACCCCCTTGCCGACCAGCGTGACCTTAGGTGCCCGCGCAGGCCCCCACGAAAAGTCGATCAGGCGGGGCGCATCATCGCTTGCCCGGCCGACTGCATGGATCATCGGGAAGTTCTTTTGCAGGCTAGCCCCGCTGGTGACCGTGACCTTTGCCTTGTGTTGCCTGGCCAAACCACGAACCGCGGCCTCCAGCTCACTTGGCCCCATGTCTTCTGCTGGTGTGTTGATCAGGTCGCGTCCCATACAAATGGCTTCGGCCTGGCTCAGAACCAGCTGACGTTCAACACCATCAGGACAGACAAGGCACACCCGCTTCGCTGCGGCAGATGATTTATCCTTCAGATAACGGCGGAAGCTGTAACCATGCAGCAACCAGCCAAGCGCGGTCAGGTCCGGACGGTCGAAGCCTTCAGCAAGGCAATATGTCCCGGCAGGCAGATCACTGCTGAGACTGCAAGCCTTGAACGGATCAGCATCAGCACCGGGCTTTCCATACAACACGATGGAAAGCTTGCCGTTCTCATCCGGCACAAGCAGGTGCGTGCCGGCAGCAGCCTCGAAACCGTTCTGGGTAATCCACGCCTTTTGCGCAGCCGGCAGGCTTTTCTGCAGGCTCTTCAAGTCATCCTTCGTGACTGCATGAACAGGAACTGCGCTGCGGCGCGCAGACGAAGTGAGCAACAGCTTGCTGAGATCGGTCATCGGATGACGGCTTTCATGTCAGGTGGAATTTATGGCGGCAGGTTGTTGTTCCACAAGATGCCGACGAGGCAACGAGGCGTCAATCATGGTTAACAGTTTATTGAGAGTTGGCGGCCCAGTATTGCCCCAAATCAAAGTGGGCCAATCGGTGATTCCATCGATAGGGGTGAGATAATGCGTCGACCAATTCGTGAACCACGCTGCACGGCAAGACTGGCAGCAGGACTGTGCCTTGCCAGCGCGCTGGTGCTGGCAGGATGTTCAAACGGCCAGGGCAAACTGGCCTCGAGTCAGGCTGATCCGGTCGTTACCGGATCGACGAGCAGCATTCCGTCCATTCGCGAAACCGCAGAGGCAGCCCGCGCATGGCAGGAAAAGCCAAGCAGCGTACGGCGCGCCGTCACCTATGCCAGATTGCTTGACCAGGCAAACCAGAAGCAGCAGCTCATCCGGGTGCTGGAGACCACTATCTCGCATAACCCGAATGATCCGAAACTTGTCGCCTATCTCGGCAAGGAACTGATCCTCTCCGGTCGCTCAAAGGCCGGTGTGGAACAGCTGACCAAGGCTATATCGGCCGGCGAAGCGAACTGGAAAAACTATTCCGCGCTTGGCTCGGGCTACGATCAGATGGGGCAGCACGCCAAGGCCCGCGAGGCCTACAACAAGGCCCTGCAGCTGAAACCCAATGAAGTGGCTGTGCACAACAATATCGGCATGTCCTACATACTTGAAGGTGACCTGAAGCAGGCAGAATCCTCGCTGCGGCAGGCACAGAAGCTGCCGGACGGTGAGTTCAACCAGACCTTGCGCCAGAACCTCGCCTTGTCCGTTGGCCTGCAGGGCAGGTTTGACGAGGCCCGCGAAATCGCAAGCCGGGATCTGCCGCCTGCGCAGGTCGAGGAAAACCTTGCGTTCCTGAAGAAGATGCTGAACCAGGACAACAGCTGGCAGAAACTCAAACAGCCAAGCTGAAATCGGTCAGGCTGGCAAACAGCTGCCTGACGCCACCGCGCACCCTGCTGCGCTTCACAGACTTGCAATCATGACAAAGCCGGCCTCCCCTTGATCTGGAGAGACCGGCTTTTGACTTGTTCTCAGGATTTGACCTGCCCGGTAGTGGACCGGATCAGCCGAAAGCCATGATACCGGCAGGGCCCAGCAGCACGATGAAGATCACCGGCAGGTTGAAGATAACCATCGGCACGGTGAGCTTCGGCGGCAGGGCTGCAGCCTTCTTCTCGGCCAGTGCCATGCGGTCATCACGGTTTTCCTGCGCCAGCACGCGCAGCGCCGTACCGATTGGCGTACCGTAGCGCTCGGACTGGATAAGGCTGGTCACGACCGACTTCACGGTTTGCAGACCGATACGATTTGACAGGTTTTCAAAGGCCTTGGACCGGTCGCCGATGAAGGACAGCTCGGCGATGGTGAGCGTCAGTTCTTCTGCCAGCGGCACCGAAGACTGGCCAATCTCCTGAGCCACGCGGCCCATGGCAGCCTCGATGGACATACCTGATTCAACACAGATCAGCAGCAGGTCGAGAGCATCTGACCAGGCGCGCTGAATGGATTGCTGGCGCCGCTTGATGACGTTGCTGAGAAAGATGTTGGGCAGGTAGAAGCCTGCAATTGCCCCGATGCCCGTCGTCACCAGGCGCATGGAACCGGAGACTTCGTCGCCGAACACGGCTGCGGAGTAGACGAATACGATGACTGCAGCGATCAGCGGCATGATTGCACGGGCTGCGAGGAAGGTCACAAGTTGCTTTTCCGAGCGCATGCCGGCCTGACGCAAACGGGTTCGCGACGTTTCGGCCTCAAGCAGCTTGCGCAGGTTGAGCGCATCCACGATCTGCGCGGCTGCCCCCTTGGGCGCATTGTCGCGCAGGCGGCGCTGTTCCTGCCCCTTCTGAAGCGCCTCGCGGTTTGCCGCACGAAGCTTGTCGCGCTCCACCGCCAGCGTTTTCATGCGGGTCTGCATCTTGTCGCCCTGCAACAATGGTGTTGCAAGCGTGACGACCGTAGCGAACGCCGACAGGGCCACCAGCAGCGTGATCATGCTGCGCGGTTCAATCAGAATTTCCAGAAATTCCATCATTTAAGGTGTTTCCCTTTAACCCTGCGCGTCAGATCTCGAAGCTGATCATCTTGCGCATGACCAGTGCGCCCATGCCCATCCAGATGCCTGAGCCAATAAGCATGATGTTGCCCAGCTTGGTGTCGAACAGTGGCATCAGATATGTCGGGTTGAGGACCATCATGCCGCCGGCGATGACGAACGGCAGGGCGCCGATGATCATGGCCGACGCCTTGGCTTCCTGCGACACTGACTGGATCTTCTGCTTCATTTTCTTGCGGTCGCGCAGCACCTTGGACAGGTTGCCGAGGGCTTCTGCGAGATTACCACCGGTCTTTGCCTGAATGGCCATCACGATTGAAAGGAAGTTGACCTCCTGAAGCGGCATGCGTTCGAACATGCGCGCAAGACCCTGGTCAATGGTAATGCCCACACGCTGGCCTTCGACCACTTCGGAGAACTCAGGCCCCACAGGCGCCGGGGTTTCGCGCGCAATCACTTTCAAGGCGTCAGTGACCGGCAGGCCGGCCTTGATGCCACGCACCATCACGTCAATCGCGTCTGCAAAGTCGTGCAGGAACTTTTCGCGGCGTCGCTTGGCCAGATAGTTGATGAACCAGCGCGGCAAGCCCAGCGCACCCACCACACCAGCCACGGCTGCCACATAGATCGGCACACCAGCAATCACCAGCGTCAACAGGAACAGCACTACCCCGACGATGATCGAGGCAATGATGAATACCTTGACGTCCAGTTCCAGTCCGGCCTGGTTGATCAGCTGTTTCAGCGTCAGGCGTTTACGGCGCTTCTTCTCGGCTTCCTCGAACTCCTTCAGGGTTTCCTGAATTCGCTTGCTTCGGGCCGCGGTCTTGTCCTTGCCTGCCCCCTTGCCCTTGCCGGAAGACAGGTTGCCGGATGCCATCTTCTTGGCCCGGCGGTTCACGTCTGCCTGACCGGTGAAGTAGGGGAACATAACACCCACTGCCAGCCCGCCAACGGCAAGCGCGGCAAAGATCACGAAGATCAGCTTGATCAGTTCAGGGCTGAGATTCATGGTTGTGATTACCTCTCCAGAGGGCAGCTATCAGCCCGTATATTCTTCGTCGGCAACTTCAGCGTTCTCCAGCGCCTGGGCGAGGCGAGCCTCTTCGCCGTAATACTTGGCACGATCCCAGAAGTTGGGCCGGGCGATACCGGTCGACCTGTGGCGGCCAATGATCTTGCCGTTGGCGTCTTCCCCGACGATCTCGTAGACAAAAAGGTCCTGGGTGATGATCACGTCGCCTTCCATGCCGACCACTTCGGTGACGTGGGTAATGCGGCGCGAACCATCGCGCAGGCGTGCGGCCTGCACGATCACGTCGATGGAACCAGTGATCATTTCCTTGATGGTCTTGGAAGGCAGCGAGAAGCCACCCATGGTGATCATCGATTCCAGACGCGACAGGGCTTCGCGCGGCGAGTTGGCGTGCAGCGTACCCATCGAGCCGTCGTGACCGGTGTTCATGGCCTGCAGCAGGTCAAAGGCTTCAGGTCCACGCACCTCACCCACGATGATCCGCTCAGGGCGCATACGCAGGCAGTTCTTGACCAGGTCACGCATCGAGATCTCGCCTTCGCCTTCAAGGTTCG
>JAWVYF010000178.1:0-6116 GCA_033722845.1 Anderseniella sp.
CCATCTCTCTTGATAAGAATAAAAAACATAATATTGAGATTGTGGTTGACCGTCTTGTCCTCAAGGAGGGAATTAAAACGAGGCTCACAGACTCTGTGGAGATGGCTCTCGATCTTGCGAACGGCTTGATGATCGCAGCATCCTCGCTTTTCAGTCGTTCGACTGGTGCGCGGCATGGGCCGACGCCTTCTTGCCGTCGAGCCCAGACGTGGAGCTATGCATCGTCACGCTGCAGCACCTGGGCGAAACCGTTTGCATCCTGCCCGGCATGATCTGCGTGGAACGCGGCCCGCGCATCTTTCGTGCGCTGTCGCAACCCTACGCCCAGTACTGCGACATTCTCTGTCACCCGCAGTGGCGCACACCTGCGGTTCTCGACAAGCTGCTTGATGCCTTGAAGGCTCTTGCCAGCATCGATGTTGTCTACCTCCGCCACGTGCGCGAGGACAGCTTTGCGCACCAGTTTGCCACTCGTTGCCTGAAGCCAACCGGCTACACCGAGGTGGCACCTGCCATGGACCTGTCTGCATTTGCCGGCGAAGAAGATTACCTCGCCCGCTACACCAAGGTGCAGCGCCGCCGCCGCAAGAAGATTGCCAACACCATCGAGAAACTCGGGCCGGTTGAGTTCACCAGTCACACAAGCGGTGAGGCGTTCAATACGCTGCTCGGCAACATTATTGGCCACAAGCAGTTGTGGATTGCCGAGCGGGGCCTGCATTCCACGCCACTGAACGACCCCCGCCTGCTGGCCTTTCTCGAACAGCTGGGCCGCCGCGATACCCCAGGCCTGGTGCCTGTCATCACCTCGCTGACCGCAGGCGGCCGGCCGGTTTCACATGAGCTGGGCCTGCGCTACAAGGGCCGCCATTGTGCCTTCATCACCGGCCACGATCCCGAACTTACCAGCCTGTCTCCGGCCCGGCTGCACATGGATCGCTCCCAGCGCCAGGCACTGACCGACGGCGTATCCACGTTCGACCTGATGGTCCCCGGCGATCCGTACAAGGCCTCGTGGTCATCCCACACCGTAGCCGTGGCCGACTACGCAGCGCCACTGACCCTGCGCGGCAAATTGCATTGCCTGACCTACATCCGGCTGCTGCGCCCGCTCGTGCGCGCCATTTACCTGAGAATGCCACAAGCATTGCGCCAGCGAGCCATGTCACTGCTTCAGGTCTTTGGCGCAAAATAAGGGGGCGACTGGCCCACCTGTGGGGTGATACCTTGTCGCCCGCATGAACCATCGCACCGAAATATCGCTGAGCCAGGCCACCGGCTGGCGCACGCCGGTCAACCTGCTGATCCTGATGGTCGCGGCCAACGCCATCGCGTTCTCCACCTGGTCGGCGCTGCTCAACAACTTTGCCATCGAGGCCGCCAGCTTCACCGGCAAGGAAATCGGCATCCTGCAGTCGATCCGCGAGATCCCCGGCTTTCTCGCCTTCACTGCCATCTTCCTCTATTTCGTCTGGCGCGAGCAGACCTTCGCAGTCCTGTCGCTGGCGCTGTGCGGGCTCGGCACGGCCATTACCGGCTTCTTCCCCACCGCAACGGGCTTCTTCATCACCACCTTCATCATGTCGGTGGGCTTCCACTATTTCGAGACGGTCAACCAGTCGCTCGCGCTGCAGTGGCTTCCCAAGGCAGACGCCCCACGCCAGCTTGGCCGCATCATCGCTGCTGGTTCATTCGCCACCATAGCCGCCTATGCACTGATATTCCTCACCTGGAAACTGCTCGAACTCGACTTCTCGTCCGTCTACCTGGCAGGCGGCGGCGTCACCGTTGTGATCGCACTGTTCGCCTGGTTCGCCTTCCCGAAGTTCAGGGAAGACGTGCCCCAGCGCAAGCAACTGGTCATGCGCAAGCGCTATTGGCTGTATTACGCCCTGACCTTCATGTCCGGCGCGCGCCGGCAGATCTTCATTGTCTTTGCGGGCTTCATGATGGTCGAGAAATTCGGCTTCTCCGTTGCCGCCATCACCGCAATGTTTCTCGCCAATGCCGTATTCAACATGTGGGTCGCGCCGAAGATTGGCAACCTGATCATCCGTCTGGGCGAACGCCGCGTGCTGATCCTGGAGTACATCGGCCTGATCGGTGTTTTCACGACCTATGCCTTCGTCGAAACCCCCTGGATCGCCGTGGCCCTCTACCTCGTCGACCACGCCTTCTTCGCCATGGCCATCGCCATGAAGACCTACTTCCAGAAGATTGCCGACCCCGCCGACATCGCGCCCACCGCCGGTATCGCATTCACCATCAACCACATCGCAGCGGTGTTCATTCCCGTGCTGTTTGGCATCCTGTGGCTGTCTCATCCGTCATGGGTGTTCCTGGCCGGCGCAGCCATGGCAGGCGTGTCGCTGCTGCTGTCGCTGCTGGTGCCGAATGACCCGCGTGAGGGCAACGAAACCACGCTGCTACACAGGCCCGCCCCTGCGGTCACGCCGGCTGAATAGCCACCAGCTGCCTGACGCACCGGGGCATCAATCTGTCGCTTTCGCCACTGGAAATCCGCCCTGCCTTGCCGATAGTCTGACCGGCATGACCAATTCTGGAGGGCCCCCGACATGACCACAGTGCACCGCGCAAACGACCCGCTGCTGCAACCGTTCCAGCTCAAGCATCTCACCTTGCGCAACCGGCTCATGTCCACCTCCCACGAGCCCAACTACCACGAAGACGGTCTGCCCAAGGACCAGTACATCCGCTACCACGAGGAAAAGGCCAAGGGCGGCATCGCGCTGACCATGACCGCCGGTTCCGCCGTGGTCTCGCGCGACTCCTCTCCCGTCTTCGGCAACCTCCATGCCTACCGCGACGAAATCGTGCCGTGGCTCAAGCGCATGGCCGATGCCTGCCATGAACACGGCTCGGCCTGCATGATCCAGCTTACCCACCTGGGCCGCCGCACCGTCTGGAACGGCGCCGACTGGCTGCCCGTCGTGTCCCCCTCCAACGTCCGCGAACCTGCCCACCGCGCCTTTCCCAAGATCATGGAAGACTGGGACATGGAGCGCATCATCAACGACTATGCCGACGCCGCCGAACGGGTGAAGGAAGCAGGCCTCGATGGTTTTGAACTCGAGTGCTACGGCCACCTGCTCGACTCGTTCTGGTCGCCAGCCATCAACAACCGCACCGATGAACACGGCGGCTCGCTGGACAACCGCTTGCGCTTCACCTTCCAGGTGCTCGAAGCCATCCGCAAGCGCGTCGGTCCGGACTATATCGTCGGCCTCCGCCTGGTGGCCGACGAAGACATGGACAAAGGCATCAGCCGCGACGAAGGCGTTGAAATCTGCAAGCGCATGATCGCATCAGGCCACGTCGACTTCCTCAACATCATCCGCGGCCACATCGAACACGACGGCCCCCTGTCCCGCGTCATCCCCGTCACCGGCATGGCCTCTGCCCCGCACCTCGACTTTGCAGGCCAGGTCCGCGCCGAAACAAAGTTTCCCGTTTTCCATGCTGCCCGCATCAACGATGTCGCCACCGCCCGCCACGCCGTGGCCGAAGGCAAGCTGGACATGGTCGGCATGACCCGTGCCCACATTGCCGACCCCCACATCGGCAAGAAAGTCGCTGAAGGCCGCGAGGACGAAGTGCGCCCCTGCGTTGGTGCCACCTACTGCCTCGACCGCATCTATGAAGGCCGCGGTGCTGCATGCGTCCACAACGCTGCCACAGGCCGTGAAGCCACCATGCCGCACGACATCACGCCCACCAGTGGCGCGAAGAAGCACGTCGTCATCGTGGGTGCAGGCCCGGCAGGCCTCGAAGCTGCCCGCGTATCTGCCGAGCGAGGTCACAAGGTCACCGTGCTGGAAGCCGCCCCCCAGGCAGGCGGCCAGGTCCGCCTCGCCGCAATGGTCAAGCGCCGCTCCGAACTGATCGGCATCATCGACTGGCGGCTGGCCCAGCTCGACCGGTTGGGCGTCGAAGTCCGCTACAACACCTATGCCGAGGCAGGCGACGTGACGGATCTGTCGCCGGATATCGTCCTGATCGCCACCGGCGGCCTGCCACGTGAAGACGGCATTGCCGAAGGCGGCGAACTGGCAATCTCCAGCTGGGACGTCATCTCCGGCGATGCCAGCATCGGCGAAGACGTCCTGCTTTATGACGACAACGGCGCGCATCCCGGCATGGCCGCTTCGGAAGCCATCATGGCCGCCGGCAGCAAGCTGGAGATCGTTTCGCCGGAGCGCATGTTCGCGCCGGAGATCGGCGGGCTCAACCTGGTGCCCTATATCGAGAAGCTGCAGGGCCACGGGGCGGTCGTCACCACCATGACCCGTGTCGGCAAACTGCGCCGCGAAGGCAACAAGATCGCCGCCACCCTCACCAGCCCCTACAACGAGGCGGTGATCGGCGAGCGGCTGGTCGATCAGGTCGTGGTCGAGTATGCCACCACACCGCTGGACGATCTGTACTTCGACCTCAAGCCCGGCTCGCGCAATGGTGGCGAGATGGACTACGAAGCCCTTGTCGCCGGCACCGCGCAAGACGTTGTGCGTAATGCCGAAGGCTCATACCAGCTGTTCCGCATTGGCGATGCGGTTGCCGCGCGCAACATTCACGCTGGCATTTATGACGCCCTGCGGTTGTGCAAGGACTTCTGATCGCGCTGTCCGGTAGGTGATTTGTCAGTTCACGGTGGAAAACCTGTTGAAAACGAATCGGCCTGCTTGCACCTGCGGCATTTTGGCCGCAGCATCAGTGCAACAGCTGAGGAAGAGGCAACTTTCCCAACGCTGTCGGAAACTGGAAAGTCTTGATTTTCTTAGGAAACTGCGGCGGACCAGTTGCCATTTGCCGATATCGCCAGGCTGAAGGCTTGAGCGCACCACGAGACGCCCGATCGTGCCTTCCCCGAAGGCATTTGATGGCCGATCATCCCCTCGGGGACGGTGAGGTTCGCCTTTGACCAGGACCCACGAGACGGCAAAAGGAAACGCGCAAAGCGGGTGACCGTTTTGCGCGTTTTCCTGTTTTGCGTTGTCTTGCCGCGAGCCTGTTACTGGCTCAGGTGCAGCCTGCGCAGTTCATCAGCGATCTGCTGGAAGTTGCGCACCAGAGCCGCGTTCGACGGCGGGTCGAAGTACTTCTCCGGGCTCGATGCACACGACTTGATCAGCGAGCGCTGCGTTGCACTGGGCACGTTGTAGGCAAACGAGTACACCACGATGTCCTGTGCCTTCACGTTGTTGCAGGCATCGCGCAGCAAGTTGTTTTGTGCGTTCACTGCGGTCCAAT
Organism: Anderseniella sp.; assembly: GCA_033722845.1. GTDB lineage: Bacteria > Pseudomonadota > Alphaproteobacteria > Rhizobiales > Aestuariivirgaceae > Anderseniella. The sequence goes on from JAWVYF010000178.1 coordinate 5,269, forward strand.
AGTTGGACGAACCAAGCCGTTCCTGCTCGAGGTAGCCATAGGCCGTGTAGGTCGAGCCATTGTGGTTATACTCGGTATCAAAGGTGTTTTCACCGTCGGTCAGCAGCACCATAGCCTTGGTGATGTCTTTGTCGTCATAAGCCACACCTTCGGTATAAGGCTCGCCCGGAGACAGCACGCGCAAGCCCCAGCCCACGCCTTCGGCCACATGGGTATAGCCATCGGCGCGCATGTTGCGGATGGTGTTCAGCACCGGTGACTTCTGGTTGGTCAGCGCCTGGATCGGCTGGATGTTGCAGCCCTTCTCAGGGCCGCGAGCATTCGTGTTCAGCCGGTTCCTGATGTATTTTCGAGCATGGCGTTGCTGGTCCGACAATGAACCGCTCGTCCTCGTATCAGACAAGTAGTTGTTGTAGTAGCGGGCCTTGTTGCCACCGCAGTTACTCTTGCTTCCATTCCACTGATAGCAAGACTGGTTCTCACTTGCCTTGCCTGGTTCATCGGGCGCAAACGCCGGCACGAACAGCGTGTTGGGAATGTCCGGGTTCGGGGTCGTGTCATTGACCGACAGAGCACCGGGGCGGCTTTCAACGCAACCTGGCCAGCTACGGTTGGGTCGCTTCGCCGTGATCGCTTCCCATGCTTCCCAGTTGTGATCAGGACCAGGCCCCATGAAGTTGTCATCTGCCTGATCGCTGCGGCCATCAGTATCAATCCATACCCGGTTGGACTTGTCCGGGCCGACGTTCACGAACTGCGAAAACGGCACCACGGCCACCTTCAGCGTGTCCGCCTCGTCGCGCGGGCCAAACAGGATCTCGACAAAGTCGTTGGCCGCCACCTTCAGC
>JAWVYF010000179.1:0-6109 GCA_033722845.1 Anderseniella sp.
ATGACCTTGCCGGCGGCTGGCGCCGGCAAAGGCTTCGGGATGGCGTGCGGCAGTTTGGGCGACCGCAGCGAGGCAACGGCCGGGTTGCGCAGGATGCCGTTCAGGTCGAGCCAGCGGTAGAGCGTCCGGATGGCTGAGAGCTGCCGGGCAAGGGTCCGGCTTTCCACACCAGAATTTCGGCGCGAGGCCATGAAGGCGCGAAAGTCCATCGGTTTGAGGGTCTCAAGATCGCGCAAGGTTACCGCTGCACCCAGGTGACCTTTGAGAAAGCTGGTGAACTGGGTTATGTCGCGCAGGTAGGCAGTCAGGGTATGCGGGCTGACCTGCCGCTCTACGCGCAAGTGATTTGCCCAACGCTGTATTGCGCTGGCGGCATCGGGGGCGGCATGAAACTGGTCAATGCTGGTTTGGCTCATGCCCGCCAGTGTAGGCGGGCATGGTTAACAGCAATTGATCAGAGAATCTTCTGGCCAGTCTTGGCCCAGTCTGCAGTGAAGGCTTCGAGGCCCTTGTCGGTCAGCGGATGCTTGACCAGCGCCTTGAGGGTGGCAGGCGGCACGGTTGCCACGTCGGCACCGGCAAGGGCGGACTCCTTGACGTGGTTCACTGTGCGAATGGAAGCGGCGAGAATTTCAGTCTGGAAGTCGTAGTTGTCGTAGATCTCGCGGATTTCCTCGATCAGTTCCATGCCGTCGAGGCCGATGTCATCCAGCCGGCCGATGAACGGCGAGATGAAGGTGGCGCCCGCCTTTGCAGCCAGCAGGGCCTGGTTCGCATTGAAGCACAGGGTCACGTTGACCATGGTGCCTTCGCTGGTCAGTGCGCGGCAGGCCTTCAGCCCGTCCCATGTGAGCGGCACCTTGACGGTGACGTTCTTCGCGATCCCGGCGAGGTGCCGGCCTTCAGCGATCATGTCGTCTGCATCAAGCGCGACGACTTCTGCCGAGACCGGGCCGTCAATCATCTTGCAGATTTCCGCAATGGTTTCCTTGAAGTCGCCACCGGCCTTGGCCACCAGCGACGGGTTGGTGGTCACGCCATCGAGCAGGCCCATGTCGGCGAGTTCGCGGATTTCGTTCAGGTCGGCGGTGTCGGCAAAGAATTTCATTGGCGGGTCGCTTTGTCAGGAATGGTTTATCAGGCGGCGAACCTATCACTGCATCCCACCAAGGCCAATGGCTGATGCAAGGTTGATTGCAGGCTTTGTTTCAGCCAGCTTCTGTGACAGTCATGACATCCGATTCCACAGTCCAGGTCCTGCTGCCGCTGGCGCTAGATGGTGCCTATACCTACGCCGTGCCTGAGGGCATGGCGCTGGCCGAAGGCGACTATGTTCGAGTGCCGTTGGGGCCGCGCCAGATGACCGGCGTTGTGTGGCAGGTGGGTGGCAAGGCACCTGATGCCACGAAGTTGCGCGCTGTGACTGAGCGCTATGACTGCCCTCCCATGCCGGCGCTGCACATGAAGTTCATCGACTGGGTGGCGCGCTATTATCTGGAGAACCCGGGTCAGGTGCTGCGCATGTGCCTGCGGGTGCCGGAAGCACTGGCAGGTGAGCGCCAGCAGATCGCCTGGATCGCCAGTGGCGATGTCCCTGACAAGCTGACGGCCCAGCGCCAGCGGGTGCTGGAGGTCGCATCTGACGGGCTGGCGCGGCGGGCAAGCGATCTGGCGGCAGAGGCCGGCGTCAGTGCGGGCGTGGTGAAGGGGCTGCAGCAGCAAGGCGCGCTCAAACCGGTAACGCTGCCGGCGCTGGCACCGTTCCGTGACCCGGAGCCGGGGCACAATCCGGTGACGCTGAGTGCCGAGCAGGAGAAGGCTGCGCGCAGCTTGCGTGCAGCGGTCACAGCGCGCGGGTTCTCCGTGTCGCTACTTGATGGCGTGACTGGGTCAGGCAAGACAGAGGTATATTTCGAGGCGATGGCGGCGGCACTGGCGCAAGGCCGGCAAGTGTTGCTGCTGTTGCCGGAAATTGCGCTGACCGGTTCGTTCCTGCGCCGGGTGGAGGAACGCTTCGGTGTGGCGCCTGCCGAATGGCACTCGGCGGTGCGCCCGCGTGAGCGCGAGCGGGTTTGGCGGGGTGTGGCAACCGGCGAGGCGAAGATTGTGGTCGGTGCGCGCTCGGCATTGTTTCTGCCATGGGCGAAGCCGGGCCTGATCGTCGTCGATGAGGAGCATGAACCGGCCTTCAAGCAGGAAGAAGGCGTGACCTATCACGCCCGTGACATGGCGGTGCTGTACGGATCGCTTGGCGGGTTTCCCGTGGTGCTGTCTTCTGCCACGCCCTCGCTGGAAAGCCTGTGGAATGCCGGGCGCGGGCGCTATGCGCATGTGTCGCTGGAGGCGCGCTATGGCAAGGCGGTGCTGCCGGACGTGACTCTGCTGGATATGCGAAAGCAGAAAATGCCGGGCGCTGAGTGGCTGGCGCCGGATCTGGTGCAGGCAGTGGAGCAAACGCTGGAAGCCGGTGATCAGGCGTTGCTGTTTCTCAACCGGCGTGGGTATGCGCCGCTTACATTATGCCGGACGTGCGGGTTCCGGCTGGCCTGTCCGCATTGCGCAAGCTGGCTGGTGGAGCATCGTTTTCGCAACAAGCTGGCGTGTCACCATTGCGGACATGAAGAGCCGGTTCCAAGCGCCTGCCCGGAGTGTGGCTCCGAGGAGGCGCTGGTGGCGTGTGGACCAGGGGTGGAGAGGCTGGCGGAAGAGGCAGCTTCGCGGTTTCCCGAGGCGCGCATTGCCATCCTGTCGTCTGACCTGTCGCGTGGGGCGATGCTGGGCGAAACCCTGCGGGATATCGCCAAGGGCGAATACAACCTCATCATTGGCACGCAGCTGGTGGCCAAGGGGCATCACTTTCCCGGATTGACGCTGGCCGGGGTGGTTGATGCCGACCTGGCGCTGGAGACCACCGATCCGCGAGCCGGTGAGCGCACCTGGCAGATGCTGGCGCAAGTGTCGGGCAGGGCCGGGCGAGGCGAGCGGCGAGGGCGGGCAATTGTGCAGACCTACATGCCGGATCACCCGTTGATGCAGGCGCTGGCCGCGCAGGACCGGGACCGGTTCGTCGAGCACGAAAGTGAAATTCGCGAACGCGCCATGCTGCCACCGTTCGGACGGATGGCGGGGATCATCATTTCAGGTGAAGACCGCGACCAGACACTCAGGTTTGCAAATTCCCTGGCGGTGATGCGTCCGCAGGCGTCGGATGTGCAGGTGCTGGGTCCGGCGGCGGCACCGCTGGCAATGGTACGGGGCCGGCACCGGTTTCGTTACCTGGTGATGTGCGCGCGCGACGTGGATATTCAGGCATATCTGCGTCAGTGGCTGACCGGCGTCAAACCGCGCGGCTCACTCAGGCTCAGTATTGATGTGGACCCCTACTCTTTCCTGTAGGGGCCCTTCATCTCAAAGCCGTCAGTAGCGGCTGGCCACCTGGCTTGCATACTTCTTGGCCGCCTTGGGCAGCCGCTTGGCATGAATGCCGGCGTTATAATATCCGACCGAGCCGCGATTGAGCGCCTTGCGCAGGTACCGCATGCCATAGCGCAGGTTGGTGTCAGGGTTGTAGAGCGCGTTGCAGGCCCCCTTGAAACCGATACCCCGGGCAGTCTGGCACTTCAGCTGCATCAGACCGATTTCGCCGGCACCGCCCGTCACGTGCGGCCGGAAGCCTGATTCCTGCTGAACAACAGACAGGGCGACCGAGACCGGCACGCCGGCAGCGCGCGCCTGCGCTGCCACCTTGGAGCGCATCGAGGCGGTGCCTCCACGCATCTTGCGAGAAGACTTGCGGGCCGATTTTCTTGATTTCCCCGCTGCGGCTTTGCGGGAAGAGACCTGCTTGCGCTTGCTTTGTGTGGTGGCCTGGTTGAAGTTGGTCACGGTGTTGACGGTGACCTGTTCGGCCCGGTTGGCGAGTGCCGATGAACTGGCTGCGAGGCCAAATGGCAGGCAAAAGGCAGCCGACAGCGCAAAAGCGCTGCACAGATTCTTGAAAGACATGAAAAGCTCACTCCATTGATGACAAGCAGCCCTTGAGTTGTCCATTGAGTGTGGGGCTGGCTGATTGCCGCCCCCGGGCCAGTGCTTGTCTCCCCGATCAAAGACCGTGCGTGGGCGGTTTACCCACGTGCACACGTCTGGTGAAGTGGGCTTGCTAAATGCAATGCACGGCAGCAATTGGAAGTTGCGTTGACGATTTCAAGGCACCTTTGCGGATGCGACCTTCGTCTGAATTGCGGCAATCCGCCGCCCCGTATGAGTTGCACCTGTGAAACCTGTGTGCTAGATCGAGCGCGCGGTTGGGCAGGCCTTGAATGCAGGGGCACGTAGGCCGCCAAAAAAATCCATTTTTGTCAGGCGTTTGGGCACAACTTGCTTCCGCCTGAATCCGCACAACAGCCTTTAGCGAGTTGATTGTCACGTGACGGCTCAGGAAGACAAGACCACAGGAATGCCGGGGCGCTACGCCACGGCCCTGTTCGAGTTGGCCCAAGAGGCCAAGGCGGTGGACCAGGTGTCTGCCGATCTGGACAGTTTTGCAGCCATGCTGGATGGCTCTGAAGACCTGACGCGCCTGGTGCGCAGTCCGGTGTTCGGCGCAGCCGAGCAGGTTGCAGCGCTGGATGCGATTCTTGCCAAGGCAGGCATCAAGTCGATCGCGGCGAATTTCATCAAGCTGGTGGCCCAGAACCGCCGGCTTTTTGCTGTTCGCGACATGATCGGCGCTTTCCGCAAGCTTGCAGCGCAAGCGCGCGGCCAGATTGCCGCTGAAGTCGTCTCGGCAGAAAAGCTGTCGGCGGCCCAGATCAAGAAGATCAAGGAAGAGCTCAAGGCGTCGGTCGGTTCCGACGTCGAGCTGTCAGAAACTGTTGACCCGTCGATCCTCGGCGGACTCATCGTCAAGGTCGGCTCTCGAATGGTCGACAATTCACTTCGCACGAAACTGCAGAACCTCAAGGTTGCCATGAAAGGGGTCAGCTGATGGATATCCGCGCTGCCGAGATTTCCTCAATTCTCAAGAAGCAGATCAAGGACTTTGGCAAGGAAGCCCAGGTCTCCGAGATCGGTCAGGTGCTGTCCGTTGGTGACGGTATTGCCCGCGTCTATGGTCTCGACAATGTCCAGGCCGGTGAAATGGTTGAATTTCCCGGTGGCATCATGGGCATGGCCCTGAACCTGGAAGTCGACAACGTCGGCGTGGTGTTGTTCGGCTCTGACCGCGACATCAAGGAAGGCGATACGGTGAAGCGTACCGGCGCCATCGTGGAAGTGCCGGTCGGCAAGGAACTGCTGGGCCGCGTCGTCGACCCGCTCGGCAACCCGATTGACGGCAAGGGTCCGATCAAGACCAAGGCTCGTGCCCGCGTGGACGTGAAGGCGCCGGGCATCATCCCGCGCAAATCCGTGCATGAGCCGATGGCGACCGGCCTCAAGGCTGTGGACGCGCTGATTCCGGTGGGCCGTGGCCAGCGCGAGCTGATCATCGGTGACCGTCAGACCGGCAAGACCGCCATCATTCTCGATACCATGCTGAACCAGAAGCCGATTCACCAGAACGGCCCTGAGGAAGACAAGCTGTACTGCGTGTATGTGGTGTGCGGTCAGAAGCGTTCGACCGTTGCGCAGTTCGTGAAGGTGCTGGAAGACAACGGTGCGCTGGATTATTCCATCATCGTGGCCGCCACTGCATCTGACCCGGCACCGCTTCAGTTCCTGGCGCCGTTCTCCGGCTGCACCATGGGCGAGTATTTCCGCGACAACGGAATGCATGCACTGATCGGCTACGACGACCTGTCCAAGCAGGCCGTCGCCTACCGCCAGATGTCGCTGTTGCTGCGCCGTCCGCCGGGCCGTGAAGCCTATCCGGGTGACGTGTTCTACCTGCACTCGCGCCTGCTTGAGCGCGCCGCCAAGCTCAACGAGGATAATGGCGCCGGCTCCCTGACCGCCCTGCCGGTCATCGAAACCCAGGCCAACGACGTGTCGGCCTATATCCCGACCAACGTGATCTCGATCACCGACGGGCAGATCTTCCTCGAGACCGATCTGTTCTACCAGGGCATCCGTCCGGCAGTGAACGTCGGTCTTTCGGTGTCAAGGGTGG
>JAWVYF010000180.1:0-6045 GCA_033722845.1 Anderseniella sp.
CCACACCTTCTTCTCCGCCATCTGCATCGCTGCCACAGTCATCTTCTGGCTGTGATCAATGAGTCCTGAGCCTAAGAGTCAGCTGTGAAAACCCCGCGTTAGCAAAATGGGTGCTTTAGTGGAGTTGGAGTACGGTTAAAATTTTATACATATTTGTCAAATGTTTACTCCGATACTCCGTAAGCGTTGCTTTGAATCGCAGCGATGCGGATAGTGTAGAAGTACCTTTGACTGTCATCTTCCCCGACGGAATTCGGAAGATGCGGTCGGCAACAAGAAATCAACCGGTGACCCCTCATGTCCAAGATAGACGAAACACGACCCTTCATCCCCGTCAGGATTGCGGTTTTGACCGTGTCCGACACCCGAACGCTGGAGAACGACAAGTCCGGCAACACGCTTTGCGAGCTGATTGCAGCCGCAGGCCACCAACTTTCATCACGCTCTATCGTCAAGGACGACATTCGCGCGATCCGTTCGACCATGCGCAAATGGCTCAAACGTGAAGATACCGATGCCATCATAACCACGGGCGGCACAGGCCTGACAGGGCGTGACGTGACGATCGAAGCCGTCCGGCCCTTGCTTGACAAGGAAGCAGAAGGCTTTGCCATCGCCTTTCACATGATGTCCTGGCAGAAGATCGGCACGTCTACCGTACAGTCACGCGCCACAGCTGGTGTCGGCTCCGGCAAGTACGTGTTCTGCCTGCCCGGATCGCCCGGCGCCTGCAAGGACGGCTGGAACGAGATTCTGGTCAAGCAGCTCGACTATCGTCACATGCCGTGCAATTTCGTGGAAATCATGCCTCGGCTGGACGAACATCTGCAGCGTACCAAGGGCTGATCAGTAGACAGAATATCATTACAATGTGGTAAGGCTCGCGAGATCGTGATCGTGCCTGCCACAAACTCGTTATAGCGTCCGGCTACGCGACCTGTCCGCGTAACCCATCAAACAAGAACGCTGAACGAGGTTTACATGTCAAACTCTCGACTCCCGCTGTCTCGCCGGCAGATGATTGCCGGTGCGGCTGTCGCTGCTGCGGCAGCACCGCTCGCACAAACCGTTTCCGTTCGCCAGGCCCAAGCCAAGGCGGAAATGAAAGACGTCGACCGCCCGACGCACCGGCGCTTCAAGCTGGGCGATTTCTCCGTCACGACCATCAACGATGGTGCGATTTCGCTGGAGAATCCGCAGGCAATCTTCGGCACCAACGCCTCGAAGGAAGACTTCGAAGCTCATGCCCAGGCCAACTTCCTGCCCGTCGACCGGCTGCAGATCAGCTTCACGCCGGTGATTATCAACACCGGATCAGAACTGGTTCTGTTTGATACCGGCAATGGCGATGCGCGCATGCCGGCCGCAGGTCACCTCATCCATCACACCCTGAAGGCTGCCGGTTACAGCCCTGATCAGGTCGACAAGGTCGTCATCACCCATTATCACCCCGATCACATTGGCGGGCTGATGATGGGCGGCAAGCCGACATTCCCCAATGCAACCTATGTTGCTGCCGGTAACGAGCATGACTTCTGGTCTGCGGAAGAGCGCATGTCAGGCGGCACCGAGCGCGTTGCGAAGCTTGTTGCCAGCAACATCACCCCGATGAAGGACAAGTTCACCTTCATCAAGGACGGTGATGAAGTGGCGCCGGGCATCCGTGCCATGGCTGCAAATGGCCACACGCCGGGCCACACCGCTTATCACATCGAAAGCGCAGGTCAGCGCATCCTTGTGGCCGGTGATTTCGCCAATCAGCCATACCTGTCGATTGCCAAGCCCGAATGGCACGTCAAGTTCGACATGGACAAGGATGCAGCCGTTGCCACCCGCAAGAAAGTGCTCGACATGCTGGCGGCGGACCGCATTCCGTTCACCAGCTACCACATGCCTTTCCCGGCGGTGGGTTACATCGACAAGCGCGCTGACGGCTCCTATCACTACGTGCCGGTCAGCTATCAGCTTGATGCCTGATTATTGACAAACTCGCGGTAGCTGGCGGCGTCATCCACGTCGGTCAGCTGCCGCACCATAGCCACCTGCCTATCGGCGACGTTGGCCATCGTATCTGCGAGCGCATGTTCGCTTGACCACCTGACGTTCGCAAACATCTTCGCGCCACGCACCCGCGCTGCCTGACCGGCCAGCCAGTAACCTCCGTCCGGCGCCGGGCCAAAGCAGAAATCCCGTTCACCCATCGCCTTGAAGGCAGCAGCAATGTCTGCCGCCGTGATGGCGGGAATGTCCGAGCCGACCAGCGCCACCGGACCCGGCGGCAGCGTGTCGAACTGACGTTGCATCCGCGCGCCCAGATCGCCCTTTCCCTGACTGACCACGTTGACCCCGGCTGGCCAGACGGGCGAATGCACCTCGTGCACACCATCCACTGCCAGCCATGTCTGCCAGCGCGGATCACCGCCCAGGCGACGAAGCAGGCCTGCCAGCATTGTGCGGTAAACGCGGGTCGCCTCGACTGGCCCGATGTCCCTGCCCAGCCGCGTCTTGACCCGGCCCAGCCTTGGCTGCTTGGCCATGATGACGAGATGACGGACCGGAGCGCTCATGCATATATCTTCCGGATGCGCTCCGGCGAAACACCGGCAAAATAGAGTGACAGGCACACAAGGTTGCGGCCCATGCGCTTCAGATAGCCGTCGCGCCGGTAGCGCGCGGCGCTGGTGACGGCAGGGACCTTGAGATAGCGCAGCCGCGACCGGCCCAGACGGCGCGCCATTTCTACGTCTTCCATGATCGGGATATCCGAGAACCCGCCAATCTCGTCATAAAGCGTGCGCGAGATCAGCAAGCCCTGGTCGCCATAAGGCAAGGCAAGCAGGCGGCAGCGCCAGTCGACAATGCGTTCCAGGCGGCGGGCAGACGCACTTGCCTCATCCAGCTGAAAGCGAAAGACGGCCGCCTTGTCGGGGTGGCGGCTCACATGGTCATGAACAGCTTTTGCCCAGTCCTCACCCAGATGCGTGTCAGCATGCAGGAACAATAGCCAGTCTCCCGCTGCCCGCTCGGCCCCCGCCTTGAGCTGGCGCCCGCGGCCCGGCTTACCGCAAATCACCGTAACGCCGTCTCCCAGATCACCTGGCGGCGGTTTGGTTCCGCCATCACACACAATGATTTCCCCAACGCCACCTGCCCTCAGCCGCGCCACAGAAGCAGGCAGCAGGTGGTTGGCATCAAGTGCGGGAATGATCACGGACAGCTTCATCTTGCACGCGACCATAATGCCGCTCCGCAGTTTGGCAAACACACGCTGGCGTGATTTTTGTTCTTGTTATGTTCTGTTATTGGCACTATCTTTCCACCATGATGAACAGCTTGTCCGAACGCGCAAATCTCGACTTCTCGACCGCAGAGCCAGTGCGGCCCGTGCAACCGTTGCAGCGGTTGAAGGGACGCGGCACGGCCAGCAACAATGTGGGGCGCTTCGAAGCGTTTCAACGCACCCATTTTGATGATGGCTGGTCGCGCGAGGATGACGAGCTTCCCACCCTCAAGACCCATGTGACGCCGGAAATCGCCCGGACGATCATCGCGCGCAACACATCGCCCGATATTTCCTTCGACCGCTCCATCAATCCCTATCGGGGCTGCGAGCATGGCTGCACGTACTGCTATGCGCGGCCGACCCATGCCTACATGGGCCTGTCGGCAGGACTGGATTTTGAAAGCCGGCTGTTTGCCAAGACGAATGCTGCCGAGCTGCTGCGCAAGGAACTGGGGGCAAAGGGTTATGAGCCTGCCACCCTGGCTTTGGGCGCCAACACCGATCCGTATCAACCGGTGGAACGGCAATACCGCATCACCCGAGCCCTGCTCGAGGTGCTGAACGAGACCAACCATCCGGTCGGCATCGTCACAAAGTCGGCGCTGGTCACACGCGATATCGACATCCTGCAGGAGATGGCGGGCAAGGGTCTGGTCAAGGTGGCGCTATCCATCACGACGCTCGACCACAAGCTTGCCCGCAAGCTGGAGCCGCGTGCAGCCACGCCGGGTCGGCGGTTGCAGGCGCTTGAGCTTTTGGCGAAGGCCGGCATTCCGACGGTCGTGATGACTGCGCCGGTCATTCCGGCGATCAATGACATGGAAATCGAGAAGCTGCTTGGCGCAGCACAGGTCGCCGGTGCACGCGAGGCAGGCTATGTGCTGTTGCGTCTGCCGCACGAGATCAAGGATCTGTTCAGGGACTGGCTGGAGCGGGAGTTTCCGGACCGGGCCAAACACGTGATGAACCTGGTGCGCGACACCCGTGGGGGGCGAGAGAACGATCCCAACTTCGGATCAAGAATGTCAGGACGCGGGCCTTATGCCTGGCAGATCGGGCGGCGCTTCGAGCTTGCCTGCAAGCGGCTTGGCCTCAACACCACCCGGCACAAGTGCCGTGCCGACCTGTTCACGCGGCCGGTGCAACCGGGCGAGCAGCTATCGCTGCTGTAGGCTTTTTCGCTATGGTCGGCAGCCATGGCGATTCGCATCAAAACCGGACCTGACTTCGATCTTGAAAGCACGGCAATCAAGGCCGGCGCCAAGGCCGTATGCGGCATTGACGAGGCTGGCCGTGGACCGCTTGCCGGGCCGGTTGTGGCGGCCGCCGTCATTCTCGACCCCGTTAACATTCCGCCAGGCCTGAACGATTCCAAGAAGCTCACAGAGACTGCGCGGGAAAACCTGTTCGCCCACATCCTGGCCACCGCGGAAGTGGGGGTGGGCGTGGCCGATGTGACCCGTATCGACCGGGACAATATTCTGGCCGCCACGATGTGGGCGATGGCACAGGCTGTCGGTGACCTTGCCACCGAGCCGGATCTTGCCCTTGTCGATGGCAACCGAAAGCCTGACCTAGATTGCAGCTGCCAGACCGTGGTCAAGGGTGATGGCAAGTCCGTGTCCATTGCAGCCGCATCGATCATTGCCAAGGTCACGCGAGACCGGATCATGCGCCGGATCGACGAGGCTTATCCTGCTTACGGCTTCGCACAGCACAAGGGATATGGTTCACCATATCACCTTGATGCACTTGCCCGTCTGGGCCCTTGCGAGCACCATCGCACCTCGTTCGCGCCAGTTCGCGAATCCCTCAAGTCAACAGCGCGTTAACCATTCATTAAGATTTCGATTCACGGCGAGTCCCGCGTGATTCACCATGCTGTCCAAGCCTCAACAACAAGAGGCAAGGCCAAGCACTTTGCATTGCCGATCAGTCAGTTTGCGTATCAACAGGGTATTTGCGTCTCATGGGTATCGCCGCCAAGCCGGACATCAAGCCGCTTCTCGACTCAATTCTTGCCGGTGACTGCCTGGAGCAGTTGCGCAAGCTGCCGACCGGCACGGTCGATCTCGTATTCGCCGACCCGCCCTACAACCTGCAGCTGGGCGGTGGCCTGACCCGTCCCGACCAGTCGAAGGTTGATGGCGTCGATGATGCCTGGGACAAGTTCGACTCGTTCACTGCCTATGACGAGTTCACCCGGGCCTGGCTTGCCGAATGCCGCCGGGTGCTGAAACCGACCGGCACGCTTTGGGTGATCGGCTCCTACCACAACATCTTCCGCGTCGGCGCGACGTTGCAGGACCTGGGATTCTGGATCCTCAACGACGTGATCTGGCGCAAGACCAACCCCATGCCGAATTTCCGCGGCACCCGGTTTGCCAATGCCCACGAAACCCTGATCTGGGCCTCGCGCTCTGAAGACCAGAAGACCTATACCTTCAACTACGAGGCGCTTAAGGCGTTCAACGATGATCTGCAGATGCGCTCCGACTGGGTGCTGCCGATCTGCTCTGGCGGCGAACGCCTGAAAGATGGCGACGGAAAGAAGGCCCACCCGACCCAGAAGCCGGAGGCGCTGCTGCACCGGGTGCTGCTGGCTTCCTCGAAGCCGGGTGACATCGTGCTCGACCCGTTTTTCGGCTCAGGCACAACCGGTGCCGTAGCCAAGCGGCTGGGCCGCCACTTCATCGGCATAGAGCGGGACGAAGGTTACATCGCCATTGCGCAACAGCGCATCGCAGCCATCGAACCGGGCG
>JAWVYF010000181.1:0-6037 GCA_033722845.1 Anderseniella sp.
AGCCTCCAGCCCGCCATCCAGATAGATCGCGCCGATCACCGCTTCGCAAGCATCACCCAGAATGTTGTCGGTCAAGGTGGTGCGCTTCTTGCCGCGGCCAGCCAGCTTGAGCGCCGGGCCAATGTCCAGCTTTTGCGCCACCTTGAGGCACACGTCCCTTCGCACCAGCGAACTCAGCATGCGCGACAGCTCGCCCTCCGGCACCGTGTCGTGACGTTCATACAGAATGTGCGCGATAGCCAGCCCAAGCACCCTGTCGCCGAGGAACTCCAGGCGCTCGTTGTTGCCGACACCGCGCTTGCGGGTGCCGCTGGCGTGGGTCAGCGCGCGTTCCAGCAACTCCTCATCGCGGAACTGGTATCCGAGCCGCTGCCTGAATGCAGCAACCGCTTCGTCACGCGCCTTGGTCATTCGACGAAGTTGAACAGCCGGCTCCAACGGATATTGGTCGGCCACTTCCATACTTCCCAGAAGGCGCCATCAGGCCCATGCGAGAAGAACAGGATCGTCGCCTTGCCGACAAGGTTTTCATACGGCACGAACCCGACATCGTTCAGGAACCGGCTGTCGGTCGAGTTGTCCCGGTTGTCCCCCATCATGAAGTAATGCCCCTCGGGCACGGTATAGACGTCCGTGTTGTCCGCGTCCGAGCGGTACAGGTCGAGAACCCTGTGCTCGACATTGCCGGGCAGCGTTTCCACGAACTGCTTCACTTTGCGCTTGTTGGCATGGTCAGGATTGATGAACCCATCAATCTCCTGCAGCTTCACAGCCTCGCCATTGATGTGCAGCACGCCTTCGATCATCTGGATCCTGTCGCCCGGCAGCCCGATCACCCTCTTGATGTAATCAGTCTCGTTGTCGGTCGGCAACTTGAAGACCACCACATCACCGCGCTCAGGCTGGCTTGCAAATACCCTGCCCTCGATCGGCACGGGACCGAACTTGAAAATCTCGTTGCCCAGCAGGCTGAAGCTGAAGTTGAACGAATATTTCGAATAGCCATAGCTCAGCTTGTTGACGAACAGGTAGTCGCCAACGCGCAAGGTGGGCACCATCGACTCTGAGGGAATGTTGAATGGCTGGAAGAAGAACGTCCGCACCACGAACGCAATCAGCAGCGCCTGGATGATGACCTTGATGGTCTCCCAGCCGCCGTCTTCCGCCTTCTTGCGGGATCGGTCCACGTTTGAAGCCATGGCCTCCACTTTCTCGAACTGTATTTTCCGTGGCCGGGAATCAACCCGCTACGGACGATTTCATGCGCCGCAAGCCCAGTCATGTCGCAGTTTATCGCATCAAATGCAACAGCAACACTCGGCCGCCATGAGCTTGCTCTCAGTCGTCTGCAGCGGGCACGCTCGAAATGATCACGATGGCCTGGGCCCACGGAAAGTCATCTGTAATGGTCAGATGAATGTCGGGCTGCATGCCTGCCGGAACGAGCGAACCCAAATGCTCGGCTGCTCCGCCCGTCAGCACGAGCGTCGGCCGGCCGCTGGGCAAGTTTACAACGCCCATGTCGCGCCAAAACACACCTTTGCGGAAGCCGGTTCCAAGTGCCTTGGAACACGCTTCCTTGGCGGCAAACCGCTTGGCATAGGAGGCGGCCCGCTGTGCGCGTCGATCAGACTTGGCCCGCTCCACATCCGTGAAGATGCGATTGACGAACCTGTCTCCAAACCGCTCCAGCGTCTGCTCGATGCGGCGGATATCCACCATGTCATTGCCCACGCCCAGGATCATTGCTCATGCCTGACCGGTGAGGTGGTTGCAGCACGCGCTTCGGCCTCTGCCTGCCTGCGCGCCTTGATCTCGGCGCTGCGCTTTTCGCGCAGCTTTGCACGGCGCACCTTGTAGCGCCGCACCATCGGCTTGAGGAAGCAATAGAACAACGCCCCACAGGCAAGTCCCAACGGAATACTGCCGATAAACATCGGCCAGAATACCGGCTCGAGACCTGCCCAAAGCTCGGCAAAGAATGTGCCCGGATCGGCAAGCATCAGGGCCAGCCCGCCTTCAGGACCGCTCAACGATATGTCGTTGCGGCCCTCAACGCCCAGCAGAAAGCTGCCCAGGTTATGCGTGCTGATCCAGATGAACGGGAAAGTCAGCGGATTTCCCACCGACGTGCCGATTGCAGAAGCAAGAATGTTGGCACCCAGCACCCACGCAATGATGGCGGCAAGAACGAAGTGAAACCCCACTGCAGGGGTGAAAGATGCAAATGCCCCGGCTGCAAACCCAAGCGCAATGGCGTGCGGCGAACCTGTGATGCGGTTCACCTTGTGACCCATGTATTTCGCAGCGCGCTGAAACCCGATCTCGGGCCAGAAAAAATTCCGAACCCGTCGCCAGACACTGACTGCTTTGCGCCGTTTGAGAATCATGTCCGCAAATTATCCTGCACCACGAGTGGTCAACCTCAGGACTTCAAGCCACGGCTGCCGGGTTTAACGGCCTCGATAGCAGCAAGTTCGGGCGGCAGCTTGGTCGGTTCATAGGTTGGCACCTCCAGCTGCGCCAGCGAAACCAGTGGCACTCCCACGTCTGCCGAGCCACCGGAGCGGTCAATCAGGCAGGCCGCGCCAACAGCGTTGCCGCCTTCGCTCTTGATTGCCTCGATGCATTCGCGCGACGAAAGCCCCGTGGTCACGATGTCCTCCACCATCAGGCAGCGCGCACCCGGAATGATCTCGAAGCCGCGCCTGAAGGTCAACGTACCTTCGACCCGTTCACAAAAGATTGCCGGCACACCGAGCTGGCGGCCCATCTCATACCCGACCACGACACCGCCCATGGCGGGCGACACAACAAGGTCGATGTCACCGAAACCGGCGTCCGACACCTTTTTGGCCAGCGTGCTGCACAGCCGGTCGGCACGGGCCGCATCCATCAGCACCCGCGCGCACTGCAGATACCGCGGACTGTGCAGGCCGGACGACAGGATGAAATGCCCTTCCAGCAGCGCGCCTGCAGCGCGGAATTCGTCCAGTACCTGGTCCTGTGTCAGCATTGTCTTCAACATCCGTTCATTAAAAGTGGTCAAGCGCGATCAGCCACGCATCTGTCAGTCGCTGCCGCCAGCGCGCGCCACTGACGAAATCAGCGGCTTGCGGCCCAGTTCGTTGATGATCCGGTTCAGGTGCCTGATATCCTCAACCTCGACGGTCAGGTCAATGTTGTAGAAGTCACGCGCCCGCGTTGTCATCTGCAGATTCTCGATATTGGCCCCACCCTCCGAAATCGCCTGCGTCAGCTGGCTGAGCGCGCCAACCTCATTATGCAACACGACCTTCAAACGCGCGGGGTAAAGGTCTGTTACGGCATCTTCGTCCCAGGCAAGGTCAACCCACAGGTCGGGTTCGTCGTCAAACTTTTGCAGCGCTTCGGAGAAGATCGGATAAATGGTGATGCCCTCTCCCCGATTCAGAATGCCGACAATGCGTTCACCGGGAACAGCGCCAGTTGCCGGGTCGATGCGAAGCGGCAGATGCCGGTTTACCCCGCGCACCGGCAACGACCGGTTGCCGTCACCATCGGGTTTGCTGCGGCTGCGGTGTACGTCACGGCGCGGAGCCGCTTCACTGGCGTCAAACCCCAGCGCGGTCAGCACGTCACGCGCCAGCAGTTCGCCCCGTCCCAGGGCGGCCAGGCCATCTTCCAGCGAGGACACGCCAAGTTTCCGGAAGGCTTCGGACGCCAGCTTGGCATCATAAACGGCCTCGAACCGTGCAAGCTGACGTTCCAGGATCTCGGTACCAAGACCAGCATACTGGTCACGAACCGCCAGACGGGTTGCCCGCCTGATGGCAGCGCGCGCCTTGCCAGTGCGCGCCACCTTTTCCCAGGCAGCAGGCGGCGTCTGAGCCTGCGACCGGATGATTTCAACCTCGTCGCCATTGGAAAGCTCGGTCATCAACGGCGCATGCCGGCCGTTGATCCGGCAACCGACGCACGAGTTGCCCACGTCCGTATGCACGGCATAGGCAAAATCGATGGCGTTTGCGCCCTTTGGCAGCGCAATCAGTGCACCCTTTGGCGTAAAGCAGAACACCTGGTCTGCAAACAGCTCCAACCGGGTATGCTCCAGGAATTCGCCAGGATGATCGCCCTCGGCGAGGCTCTCAACAAGCGAGCGCAACCACCTGAAAGCATTGGAATCTCCGTGCTGCAGCTTGACGCCGCGCTCGGCTGCCATCGGATCGGCGACGTCCTTGTAAAAGCTGTGCGCCGCAACACCGCGCTCGGCGATCTCATCCATCTCGGCCGTTCTGATCTGCAGCTCCACGCGTTTGCGGTGCGGACCGATAATCGTTGTGTGGATCGAGCGGTAGTCGTTCTGTTTCGGATTTGAGATGTAATCCTTGAAGCGGCCCGGCACCACGCGCCAGGTGGTGTGCACAACGCCCAGCGCACGGTAGCAGTCTGCTATGTTCTCAACGATCACCCGGAAGCCGAAAATGTCGGACAACTGGCCAAGCGACAGGTCCTTGCGCTGCATCTTGCGCCAGATCGAACACGGCTTCTTTTCCCGGCCTGTCACGTTGGCTACAATGCCGGCCTGCGAAAACTGCTCGGTCAGGCGTTCTTCAATATTGGCGAGGATATCACCGGATTCGGCCCTGAGCGTTTCAAGCCGCTTGATGATGCCCTCGCGCGCCTCCGGATAGAGCGCCTCGAAAGAAATGTCGTCGAGTTCCTCACGAATCGCATGCATACCCATGCGCCCCGCCAGCGGAGCGTAGATGTCCATCGTTTCACGCGCAATGCGGGCACGCTTTTCCGGTTTGACATGGTTCAAGGTGCGCATGTTGTGCAGCCGGTCGGCCAGCTTGACCAGCAGCACCCGCGCATCGCGTGCCATGGCCAGCAGCAGCTTGCGCAGGTTTTCCGCCTGTGCTGCCTCCTTGGAAATCAGGTCCAGCCGCTTGATCTTTGTGAGGCCTTCGACCAGCCCCGAAATTTCGGGGCCGAACAAGTCCTCGATTTCCTGGTGGGTGGCCTCGGTGTCTTCCACCACGTCATGCAGCAGCGCGGCCGCAATGGTCGCATCGTCCAGCCTCATGTCGGTCAGGATGGCGGCCACTTCAAGCGGATGAGTAAAATAGGGGTCGCCGGATGCGCGCACCTGGTGCCCATGCGCTTTCATCGCATAGACATAGGCCTTGTTCAGCATGTCTTCGTCGGCATCAGGGTCATAACTCGTAACCCGCTCTACCAACTCGTACTGACGCATCATCGCGCGTTGTTCATCCTGCTCGATTTCGAGATTTCACAAATTGTACCAGATACCTGGTGCCTGGCCGAACACAAAACAGCCGGAGCATACGCAAGATGCTCCGGCTGCACTGAACCAGTTGGGAGGCCGCTGAGGACCGCTCGCGTCAGTAGCCTGAGCGCTGCGAACCCGGGCTTTCTGCCGGCGGCAGGCCTTCCAGCCCGCGCAGCAGATCGTCTTCGGACATCCGGTCGTAGCCGTCCTGATTGTCCTGCTCGGCTGGTGCTGCAGCTGCATCGCCGGCCTGCTGGCCGCCCTCGCTGTCAGAGGCAAGCAGCGGCACAGCACTTTCTTCCGGCTCGTCCACTTCGACGTGCTTTTGCATGGAGTGAACATAGTCTTCGCGAAGGTCTTCCACGTCGATGGTGGAATCACCGATCTCGCGCAGGGCAACCACGGGGTTCTTGTCATTGTCGCGATCCAGCGTCAGGGGAGCGCCCTGCGAGATCATCCGCGCGCGATGCGCAGACATGAGAACCAGCTCAAAGCGGTTCGGAAGCTTCTGGATGCAGTCTTCAACGGTGACGCGCGCCATTAAGCTCGTCTCCTCGAATGTTGGAGTGTGTAATGAAACTGATGAGGGCTTTTAGTCTTGCCAATGCAAGAAAGCAAGTGTGACCTTGCCGCATGAGCCCGATACAGAACTGTCATGGGATCATCATAGCAAGGTTGCCATGCCGGTTGCAAATTTCCACAAGATCGTCTGGCCCATGGCAATTGCCGAAACCATTGTCTGGGCAGGTCTGTACTACGCCT
>JAWVYF010000182.1:0-6023 GCA_033722845.1 Anderseniella sp.
AGTCCGGCACGGTCGACGGTACCCGTGATGATAGCGTTGTCGGCGCGCTTCAGGGTGTCGGCAACGGCAGTTGCGGGGATGCAGCCGGGTACCTCGTCCAGCCTCGCTATGACGGCAGAGATGGTGGCCGCATCGATAAACGGGCGTGCAGCATCGTGGATCAGCACATGGTCCGGGCTAGAGCCTGCAACCGCCTTGATGCCATTGAACACCGACTCCTGCCGGGTGTCACCGCCCTGTACCGGATCTGGTAGTCCGTTTAGATCGGCAACCGCCTTGTCGTAGAGCGGACGATGGCCTTCACCGATGACAACCTGAACGGATGTGACCTCAGGATGTGACAGAAACGCCCGCAGCGTGTGGCGCAGTATGGGCTCTCCCCCAATGGCCTGATACTGCTTGGGCACTTCGCCACCCACGCGGAGGCCAGCGCCTGCGGCTACGATTACGACTGCTGTTGTCATGGAGTGCCGGGATGGTGGTTGTTCTTGTCCGGCATGCTGTATCAGCCCGATGGCGGTGTCGGCAAGCATCGCAAGGGTTTGCGGCAAAGTTCATGTTGCTTTGCAACATATTCCTGCTAGAGTGCCTGAAATTTATTCGCGCTGATTGAGTGATTAATTTATGGGCATCACTATTGGACCGATTGAAACGCGCAACCGCGTGTTTCTGGCGCCGATGTCGGGGGTGACGGACGAGCCGTTTCGCGTCGTGGCCCACAGGCATGGCGCTGGGCTCGTCGTGTCTGAAATGGTTGCATGCGATGCGCTGGTGAACGCACGGCCGGACATGGTGCGCCGCGCAACCGGGGCAGGGCTGGTTGACCCGTTTGTGCTGCAATTGGCAGGCCGCGAGCCTGAATGGATGGCGCGTGGTGCAGAATTGGCGCAGGAGATCGGCGCTGACATTATTGACATCAACATGGGCTGCCCGGCTCGCGAGGTGGCTGGCAAGCTGTCAGGGTCGGCGCTGATGCGCGACCTGGATCATGCCGCCACGCTGATCCAGGCAACGGTCAAGGCGAGTACTGTACCCGTAACCCTGAAGATGCGGCTGGGCTGGGATCATGATTGCCTGAATGCACCGGAACTGGCGAAGCGGGCGGAAGACCTGGGTGTCGCCATGATCACCGTTCACGGGCGCACCCGGAACCAGTTCTACAAGGGCAGGGCGGACTGGCGCGCCATTCGTGCCGTGCGGGAGGCGATTTCCATCCCGCTGATTGCCAATGGCGACGGCAACTCGATCGAGGATGTGCGCGCGATGCTCGCTCAGTCCGGTGCAGACGGGGTGATGATCGGCCGCGGTGCTTATGGCCGGCCCTGGTGGCCGGCAGTGCTGGCCGATCTGCTTGATCCGGGGTCTGGCCGCGTTGAACCCGGTATTGCCGAGCAGACAGACATCGTGCGCCAACACTACGATGCAATGCTGGATCACTACGGTGAGCCGCATGGCATCAAGATTGCGCGCAAGCATGTGGGATGGGCCATCGACCGTTGGCGCGATGCCGGTCTCATTGAAACTGAGCAGGCGCGTATATGGCGAACGAAGCTGCTGCGCTCTCCTGATGCTGGGCAGGTGCGTTCAGGTCTGGACAGACTCTCTAAAATCCTGTCATCGGCCAGTGAACAGGTGGCGGCATGACCTCCACTATTCTTGAAACGACTGTTGCAGCCGGGCTGATGCTGCAATCGCTACCATGCCCCCTGATCGCAATTGATGCAGAGGGGCGGGTTATCGAGGCGAACGCAGCGGCTGAAGAATTCTTCTCGTTGAGCCGTACGACCCTTACAAGGCTGGGGCTTGCCGACCTTGCTCCGTTCTCCAGCCCGTTGTTTTCTGCAGTTGAGCGGTTGCGCAATACAGGCACCACCTTGGCGGAATACGGGGTGAAACTGGGAACGCCGCGCACCGGTGGCGAGCGAACGGTCGACATCCTTGCAGGCGTTTTGCCTGAACAGCCCGGTGCAATGGTGTTGCTGATCCTTGAGCGCTCGGTGGCGCAGGCGTTTGACCGCCAGTTCAACAATTTGCAGGCCGCGCGCTCGGTATCCGGCATGGCGGCCATGCTGGCGCATGAAATCAAGAACCCGCTATCGGGCATCCGGGGTGCCGCGCAACTGCTTGAAGCCAGTGCAGCACCGGAAGACCGGGAACTGACCACCCTGATCTGCAGCGAAACGGACCGGATCAAGTCTCTCGTAGACCAGATGGAAGTGTTTTCCGACGAGCGCCCGCCCGCAATGGAGCCGCTCAATGTGCATACGGTGCTTGAACATGTGCGGATGCTGGCCTCGAAGGGATTTGCCAGCGAGGTGGAATTCTCCGAAAGCTACGATCCGTCTTTGCCCAATGTGCAGGGGAACCGGGACCAGCTTGTCCAGGTCTTCCTGAATCTTGTAAAGAACGCGGCAGAAGCCATTGAAAAGACGGATGTAAACGGAAAGATCGTGCTGTCTACGGCGTATCGGCCGGGCATAAGGCTTCAGGTGCCCGGATCCAATCACTCGGTGTCCCTGCCGCTGGAAATCAGCATCCGCGACAACGGACCCGGCATTCCGGACGAGCTTGCCGGCTCGCTTTTCGATCCATTTGTTACCTCAAAGGACAGCGGCCGAGGCCTCGGCCTGGCGCTGGTGGCGAAGCTGATCCGGGATCACGGGGGCGTGGTTGATGCCTCAAATGTGGATGACGGGACAGTGTTCCGGGTCCTGCTGCCACTTTCAACTTCTTCCAACAAGTCAGGGAACGGCCAGACATGACAACGGGTACGGTTCTTGTTGCCGACGACGACGCCGCAATCCGCACAGTGGTAACGCAAGCCTTGACGCGGGCAGGGTATAACGTCCGCGCGGCCAGTAATGCAGCTTCATTGTGGCGTTGGGTCAGTGAGGGCGAGGGCGACGTGGTGCTGACCGACGTCGTGTTGCCGGATGAAAGCGGTTTCGACGTGTTACCACGCATCAAGGCCCGCAGGCCACGGCTTCCGGTGATCGTGATGAGTGCACGCAATACCATCATGACCGCCATTACGGCCAGTGAGCGCGGGGCTTACGATTACCTGGCCAAGCCGTTCGATCTGTCTGCGCTGGTGGCTACCATTGGCCAGGCGCTTGAGGACTCCCGCAAATCCGAACCCGCTGTGGCACGGCGTGATTTGCCGGATGACACGGAGACCTTGCCGATTGTCGGGCGGTCGCAGGTCATGCAGGACATCTACCGTATCGTTGCGCGGATGACCCAGACCGACCTGACCGTGATGATCCAGGGGGAGTCCGGCACCGGCAAGGAACTGGTAGCACGCGCACTGCACGACTTTTCCCGGCGCAAGGGGGCGCCGTTCGTGGCCATGAACATGGCGGCCATCCCCCGGGAACTGATTGAATCGGAACTGTTCGGGCACGAGAAGGGCGCGTTTACCGGTGCTGTGTCGCGCTATGTCGGCCGCTTCGAGCAGGCCCACGGCGGCACCCTTTTCCTCGACGAGATTGGTGACATGCCGATGGAGGCGCAAACCCGGCTTCTGCGCGTACTACAGGAGGGCGAGTATACGTCTGTGGGTGGTGTACGTCCGATCAAGACGGATGTCCGTATTGTTGCGGCAACTCACCGCGACCTGCAACAACTGATCGGGCAGGGGCTGTTTCGCGAAGACCTGTTCTTTCGGCTGTACGTGGTGCCGATCCGGTTGCCGGCACTGAGGGAGCGGACCGACGACATACCGGATTTGCTGAACCACTTCCTGAAGGAGTGTGAGCGCCAGGGCTTGCCGGCAAAGACGTTCTCTGCCGATGCGGTTGAAGCCATGCGCAAGGCGCGCTGGCGGGGCAATGTGCGTGAGCTGGAGAACTTCGTGAACCGGCTGTGCGCGATTCACATCGGCGACGAAATAACCGCTCAAACGGTCGAGCAGGAGTTTGCAAACCAGAACGCACCTGTTGCCACATCGGAGACGTCCACGGCGTCATCACTGCCAGAGTTTGTCGAGAACCACCTGTCGAAGTATTTTGCGGGCTTCCAGCCGGGATTGCCGCCGGAGGGTCTTTACCATCGCATCATTCAACAGGTGGAGGTGCCACTGATAAACGCAACGCTGGCGGTGACGGGCGGTAACCAGATCAAGGCTGCAAACCTGCTTGGCATCAACAGAAACACGCTCAGGTCCCGCATCAAGGAACTCGGACTGAGCGTTGTCCGCACACCCGGCTCGCGTGGTTGACAAGCGCATGAAGCCTGCCGTGGCTTGCCGCCGAAGGCTTTGCCGGGATAACTGTCACATATATGCCACATTGGTGTTGCGATTGTGCAACAGTCAGTACGGGGGTACGTGGTTGCAATCGTGGCAAGGCTCGCGCTGAAGATTCATGGTCGCCGTAACAGACACATCCGCTGCTTCTTCGTCGTTGCCGGCTGAGGCCGAAACGGCAGCAAGCGAGCCCTTTCTCAACAACAAGTGGCTTAACCTTGGTGGTCTTGCCCTGGTGGTGCTGACGCTCGGTTGCGGCCTCGGTACGTATCTCTATCTGACAGGTCTGCTGCCATACGAGCCACAGGCAGAAACTGCCCGGGCGCTGCTGATGGGCAACGCCGCGCTGCTTGTCCTGATGACCGTGCTGATCGGCTGGCAAGTGGTCAAGTTGGCAACCGCGCGCATGCGCAAGGTGGCCGGCTCCGGTTTGCACATCCGCATTGTGACGCTTCTATCCGTGTTTGCAGTGCTGCCTGCCATCGTGGTTGCCATTTTTGCCACTGTAACGTTGAACCGCGGACTGGACACCTGGCTGTCCAGCAAGACGGTCGCCATCGTGTCGTCAGCAGAAGCCGTGGCCGAGGCATACATTGCCGAAAATCTCGATACGGTGCGTTCGGATGCGGCCTTCATCGCCAACGAACTCAATACGCGGGCCGAGGAGTTTGTCAGTGAACGCGACAAGCTGATCCGCCGTATTGCAACGCTGGGTGCGGTGCGGGGGCTTTCGGGCGTATTCGTCATGAACCCGGAAACCCGTGAGGTCGTGATATCGGCCACCGCCAACAAGATGGTCCGGTTCCGTCCGCCACCGGCGGAGGACATTGCGCAGGCGACAACGGGCGAAATGGTCATTCGCCAACCCGAACGCGGCGGCAACGTCATCCGCGCGCTGGTGCGGCTTGAAAAGCTGCAGGGCAACTACCTCTACATCTACAGGCTGGTGAACCCGGAGGTAATCTCCCAGCTTGAAAAGGCGAGGGCGCAGCGGGCGCAGTTCGCTGAATTGATGGAACAACGTGAAGCGCTGCAGCTGAACTTTGCGGCGCTGTTTGCCGGTTTGGCGCTTATTTTTCTGTTGTCGGCAATCTGGCTGGGCCTGTTGTTCTCCAACCGGCTGGTGCAACCGATCGTCAGTCTTGTGTCTGCCGCCCGTCAGGTGAGTGCGGGCCATCTGGAAACCAAGGTTTCAACGGTTCAGTCGACCGGTGATCTCGCCACCTTGGGCAGAACATTCAACCAGATGACTGACAGGCTGCAGTCACAACGCGATGAACTCATATCCACCAATGACAAACTTGATGAGCGGCGCCGGTTCATGGAGGCAGTGCTGCGCGGTGTGAGTGCAGGCGTGTTCGGTCTGGACAAGGACGGGGCGATCACGCTTTGCAATCTGTCTGCGCTGGAGCTGCTCGGGCTTGGCGACGAAGGATCTGTAGTCGGAAAGGACATCGGCGAGGTCTTCGAGCAGGTGATGCCGACGTTCAAGAAGGCCAGACAGCGGCTTGATGGCTACGCGGACGACACGGTGACACGCCGGGTCGGGGACCAGGAACGCAGCTTTGTCGTCAGCGTGACAACCGAGCAGAGCGAGGCCGGGGTTGATGGTTACGTGTTGACGTTTGATGACACCACGGAACTGGTGTCTGCGCAGCGTACTTCCGCGTGGGCTGATATCGCCCGGCGCATTGCCCACGAGATCAAAAATCCGCTCACGCCAATCCAGCTTTCTGCAGAACGGCTGCGGCGCAAGTACGGTGATCAGATCACCGGA
>JAWVYF010000183.1:0-5987 GCA_033722845.1 Anderseniella sp.
CGGTATACTGGGCAGCCGTGCCGTTTGGCCGGCCGGCCTGCGCGCCAAACAGCCAGACGCGCTCTCCGATGCGCGAGGCCGACACGCCTTCACCTACAGCTGCGATGACGCCCGTGCCGTCGTTGTTGGGAGTGATTGCCTTGAACAGGTTGAGCTCTCGGCCCGTCGTGCGGCGCTTCACATCGGTCGGGTTGATAGCGGATACTCTTACCTCCACCAGCACCTCGCCGGATGCGGGCTCGGGCAGGTCAAGTTTCTCAAGCCGCATGACATCGCGGGCAGGCCCCGCCTGGTCATATACCCAGGCACGCATGGTGGCGGGAAGCATCATTGCTCCATGAACTCGGAACACCGCGGTGCAGGGTTGTTGCCCCACGGCTGGATTGGCACGGTGGAGGTGGAGTTCTGCGGCGAGCCTTCGATGATCCGGTCTGAGTAGACCAGATAGACAAGCACGTTGCGCTCCGGATCACAGCCGCGCACGATCTGCATCTTCTTGAAGAACAGAGAGCGCCGCTGGCGGTACATCTCGTCGCCCTGCTCGAACTTGCCCTTGAACTTGACCGGCCCCACCTGGCGGCAAGCAAGCGACACTTCAGAGCGTTCCTCGGCAAAGCCCGCCCAGCCCTTCCAGCCACCGATTTCCGGAATGGTGAAGTGGCAGGCGACACCTTCCACAAGCGGGTCGTCCAGCGCGTAAACGGCCAGCTTGGCATTGGGCGACAGGAGCCGGAACACGGTCGATTTCTTGAAGATCAGTTCCGGGTCATCGTCAGCAGCAAACGCCGGCGATGTGCTGATTGCAGCAACGCCAAAGGCAAGTGCTGCAGCGAGTGATTTAAGCCAGCGCATCAATATAGTCCTCCAGGTTGGCGGGCCCGCTCAGGCGGCTGCCATGGCAGCGAACGCGCCTTCAAGGTCTGCCTTCAGGTCTTCCGCATCCTCGAGCCCGATGTGCAGCCGGATCAACTGGCCGTCACGGTCCCAGGTGGTTGCTGACCTGTAGGTGGTGACGTCGCACGGGATTGCAAGGCTTTCAAAGCCGCCCCACGAATATCCCATGCCGAACAGGGTGAGCGCATTAAGGAAGGCATCGACCTTTGCTTGGGCGGTTTCCTTCATCACGAAACCGAACAGCCCGCACGCGCCGGTGAAATCGCGCTTCCAGATCTCGTGGCCAGGCGCACCGGGCAGGCCGGGGTGCAGGACTTCTGACACCTCGTCACGTGCGCTGAGCCACTCGGCAATCGCCATGCCGGACTTCATGTGGCGCTCCAGCCGGACGTCCAGCGTGCGGATGCCGCGCAGGGTGAGGTACATGTCATCGGGGCCGGCAAACAGCCCCATCTCTTCGTATGCCGCCTTGTAGCGCGGCCAGTGCTCTTCCGACACGGTGACGCAACCCATCATGCAGTCGGAGTGGCCGACCAGATACTTCGTCGCCGCCTGAAGCGAGATATCGCAACCGTGCTCGAACGCCTTGAAGTAGTGGCCTGCACTCCAGGTGTTGTCGATGGCAACGAGTGCACCTGCCTCGTGGGCGAGCCTGGCGATGGCCGGAATGTCTTGCACCTCGAAGGTCTGCGAGCCGGGGCACTCGGTGAACACCAGCTTCGTGTTCGGCTTGAGGCCCTTGCGGACGGCTTCCGGATCGGCCGGATCGTAGAATGATGCCTCGATGCCCATCCGCTTGAGCAGGCCGTTGGCCAGGGTGCGGGTAGGGCGGTAGGCGCTATCGGTGATCAGCACGTGATCGCCGGTATCGAGAAACGCCATGAACACCGACGCGATGGCCGCCAGACCCGAAGGCGTGACCTTGCAGGCGTGACCGCCTTCAAGAGCGGCGATGGTGTCTTCCAGCGCGCGCGAGGTGGGCGTTCCTTTCCGGCCATAGGTGTATTGCTGGTTGCCCGCCCGCAGCGCATCGGCACTGGGGTAAAGGATCGTCGAGGCGTGATAGACGCCTGGGCTGACGATGCCGTGTTCAGAATATTGACGGCCGGATGTGACAAGCCGGGTTGCCGGGCGCAGGTTTGCGCCGTGGAGGTCTTCTTCTTTCATGGAATGGAGTCTCACCCTTTGGAAGTTTTCGCCACCTGTTTAGCGTTGCACCGGGCTTGATGTCGAATTTTTTAGCCCAGCGCTTGACCATGATCTGAATTTGGGCAGGATAGCGATTGCTCATGGCCCGTTGGTCATGGGTTCAGGGAGTAACACTTGAGATTACCCGATGGACGGTGACCTTGTCTGACTGAAGGCTGCAGCCTGCCGCCCGGACTGCCTTGAAGCATGTTCCAGTGGTGACCGCAGTTCTGACCGGTGGACCGGAAACGCGTCCTCAACCTCACGATTAAAGGAAGATCACATGAAACGTTCGTTGCTTTCGCTTGCCCTTGGTGCTGCGGTTTCCATCGCAGGCGTCACGGCAGCAACCGCCGGTACGCTTGATGACGTCCGCTCCAAGGACTTTATCCAGTGCGGCGTCAGCCAGGGCCTGATCGGCTTCTCCAACCCGGATGACAAGAACAACTGGACCGGCCTCGACGTCGACTTCTGCCGCGCTGTGGCTGCTGCGGTGTTTGGCGACGGCCAGAAGGTCAAGTTCACCCCGCTGTCGGCCAAGGAGCGCTTCACCGCGCTGCAGTCTGGTGAGATCGACATCCTGTCGCGCAACACCACCTGGACCATGGGCCGCGACACCTCGCTCGGCCTCGTGTTTGCCGGTGTGACCTACTATGACGGCCAGGGCTTCATGGTGAAGAAGTCGCTCGGCGTCGACTCGGCCCTCAAGCTCGACGGCGCATCGGTCTGCACCCAGACCGGCACCACCACCGAGCTGAACCTGGCTGACTACTTCCGTGCCAACAACATGAAGTACGAAGTGGTTGCCTTCGAAAAGGCTGACGAGGTTATCGCTGCTTACGACAGTGGCCGTTGTGACGTGTTCACCACCGACCAGTCGGGCCTGTACGCAGAGCGCCTCAAGCTGAAGAATCCGGACGAAAACGTGGTTCTGCCGGAAATCATCTCCAAGGAGCCGCTGGGCCCGGTTGTCCGTCAGGGTGACGACGCCTGGTTCAACGTGGTGAAGTGGACCTACTTCGCTCTGCTCAATGCTGAAGAGCTGGGCGTGACCGCTGCCAACGCAGACGACATGGTCGCCAACTCCACGAACCCGGAAATCCGCCGCCTGCTGGGCGTCGAAGGTGACTTCGGCAAGGGCATCGGCCTGGAAAACGACTGGGCGCTGAAGGCCATCAAGGCCACCGGCAACTACGGCGAAATCTTTGAGCGCAACGTGGGTCCGAACACCCCGCTGAAGATCAGCCGTGGCATCAATGCCCTGTGGAACAAGGGCGGCATCCAGTACGCCCCGCCGGTCCGCTAAGCAAACCATTGCACCATCCGGCAGGGCTTGTGTTCCTGCCGGGTGGCTTTGACCATTTTCAAGACGTGAATTTCGATCGCGTATGCGATCAAGAAAAGCCGGCACATCAAGACCGGTGAAACAGGTACGGGTTCGAGGGTGGGGCGCACCGGGAGCGCCCATGCAATCGGGCTGGGGTGTAACGGCAGTTGCCGCCGGGCTCAGTGTTGGTTTGGGTAATCGGTTGCGCGCTGCACGCAGGGTGAAGGCGAGCGCATGAGCGTTGTTTCGGGTGGCGATGCCCCTCCAAAGGTCGCGTTCTTCAACGATCCGAAAGTCCGGTCGATAGCGGTGCAGTCAGCCCTTGTGCTGGTGGTCGCCTACTTTGCCTGGTCCATCTTCAACAACACGGTTGCCAACCTGCGCGAGGCAAACATCGCCTCCGGCTTCGGCTTTCTGGAAAGTACCGCAGGCTTCGACCTGTCGTTCACGCTGATCCCTTACAGCGAAAGCTCGACCTATGGCCGCGCCGTGGTGGTCGGCATTCTCAACACCATGCTGGTGGCGGTGTGCGGTATCATCCTTGCCACTATCCTGGGGTTCATCGCAGGTGTGATGCGGCTGTCGAAGAACTGGCTGGTGTCCAAGGTGGCCGAAGTCTACATCGAGGTGATGCGCAACGTGCCGCTGCTGATCCAGATCTTCATCTGGTACAAGGTGGTGCTGGCCGCACTTCCGCACCCGCGCAATGCGATCTCGCTTGGCGACACGTTTTTCCTGTCCAATCGTGGCATTACCATTCCGAAATTCATCTGGGGCGATGGTGCCTGGCTGATCGGCCTGGCGTTCCTTGCTGCTATCGCGGCAATCTGGCTGTTGCGCCGCTGGGCCCATGCGCGCCAGGAAGCGACCGGTGAGCAGTTCCCGGTATTTCTGTCGTCGCTGGGCCTGCTGATCGGTTTGCCGCTGGTGGCGTATTTCCTCGCCGGCATGCCGCTGGAGTTCGAAATTCCCGAGCAGGGCAACTTCAACCTGCGTGGTGGCGTTGGCCTGGTGCCCGAGTTTGCCGCGCTGTTCTTCGCGCTTTCAACTTATACAGCCGCGTTCATCGGCGAGATCGTCCGCGCCGGCATTCTGGCCGTCAACAAGGGGCAGACCGAGGCCTCCCACGCGCTCGGCATCCGGCCCGGCCCGACGCTGCGTCTGGTGGTCATTCCGCAGGCCATGCGCGTGATCATTCCGCCGCTTGCCTCGCAGTACCTGAACCTCACCAAGAACTCGTCGCTGGCAGTGGCCATCGGCTATCCGGATCTGGTGGCGGCAGGCGGTACGGTGCTTAACCAGTCCGGCCAGGCGGTCGAGATCATCGCCATATGGATGGCGGTTTATCTCACGTTGTCGCTACTCACGTCCGCCTTCATGAACTGGTTCAACTCACGCATGAAGCTGGTGGAGAGGTAAGGCCCATGTCTGATCTGCATTCCGAAACCTCTGTCGCCTACGTCCGCACCGAAACGGTGCCGCCGTCTGCCCCGCCGCCGAGCACGACCGGCCTGCAGGGCTGGATGCGGGAGAACCTGTTTCCCTCCCCGCTGCAGTCCGTGCTGACCATCATCATGGGTGGCCTGGCGCTTTACGTGGTGTGGCTGGTGCTGGAGTTCGCCGTGTTCAACGCGGTGTTCACCGGCGAGAACGGTGAAGCCTGCCGCGGCGAAGGCAATCAGGACGGGGCCTGCTGGGCCATGGCCAAGGCGCGCTTCGGCCAGTGGATTTACGGCTTTTACCCGTTTGCCGAACGCTGGCGGGTGAACATTGTCTTCCTGCTCGGTGCGCTGGCGCTGGTGCCGATGCTCATTCCATCGCTGCCGTTCAAGAAGTTCAATGCCATCTTCCTGCTCGGCATCTACCCGATCATCACGCTGATCCTGCTGACCGGTGGCAACTTCGACATCACCGGTTCGACCTGGCTGACCACCTTCGTGTTCGTCGCGGCCATCGTGCTGCCGATCCTGTTCCTCGGCTTCGTGGCAAAGATCATCTCGCCGATGCTCGCGGCCATTTCGTCGGCAGCCATTGCCGGCATTGCAGCACTCTTGTTGTTCATCTTCTCGATCGACTTCGGCCTCGAATACGTCGAGACCTCGCAGTGGGGCGGGCTGCTGGTCACGCTGGTTGTGGCGGTGACAGGCATCGTGGCTTCGTTGCCGCTCGGCATTTTGCTGGCGCTGGGACGGCGCTCGCAAATGCCGGTCGTCAAACTGTTCTCGGTCGCCTTCATCGAGCTGTGGCGCGGGGTGCCGCTGATCACCGTGCTGTTCATGGCGTCTGTTGTGCTGCCGCTGTTCCTGCCGCCTGGCACCAACTTCGACAAGCTGCTGCGCGCGCTCGTCGGTGTGGCGCTGTTCTCGTCTGCCTACATGGCCGAGGTGGTGCGCGGTGGTCTGCAGGCCATCCCCAAGGGTCAGACCGAAGCTGCCCAGGCGCTGGGCCTGACCTTCTGGCAGAACATGGGGCTCATCACCCTGCCGCAGGCACTGAAGCTGGTGATCCCTGGCATCGTGAACACCTTCATCGGACTGTTCAAGGACACCACGCTGGTGGGCATCATCGGGCTGTATGA
>JAWVYF010000184.1:0-5966 GCA_033722845.1 Anderseniella sp.
GCGGACAGTGCGGCCCGCACCCGCTCGCGGCTTTCAGCAACCGCCTTGTCGCCCAGGCCCACAATGGAGAATGCCACCACGCCGGATGCCATGTGGACCTGCACATCGACAGGCACTGCCTCCATGCCCCTGAAGGCCACCGTCGCCACGCGCGAGACCATGCGCCACCTCCTGAAATTGACTCTTGGTCATGATACAGGCTGACGGCCGGGCGTCAAGAACATTAAGTGAACACGAAGTCAGCCGATTCGACGGGCGATGGCGTCCCAGACCAGCGCGGCGATGTCGGCCCCGCCAAACTTCTTCACTTCGCGTATGCCGGTCGGCGAAGTGACGTTGATTTCGGTCATGTAGCCGCCGATCACGTCGATGCCGACAAAGATTAGCCCGCGGCACTTCAGGTCAGGCCCGATGGCCGCGCAAATCTCACGCTCGCGATCTGTCAGTTCGGTGGGCACAGGTTTGCCGCCGACGTGCATGTTGGAGCGGGTTTCGCCCGCCGCCGGAACCCGGTTGATGGCGCCAACGGGCTCGCCCTCCACCAGGATGATGCGCTTGTCGCCCTGCTTGACGTCGGGCAGATATTGCTGGGCGATGAAAGGTTCACGGAAGGACTGGGTAAAAAGCTCCATCAGCGAGGCGAAGTTTTCATCGCCATGTGCGAGCCGGAAGACGCCTGCACCACCATTGCCATAGAGCGGCTTCAGGATGATGTCGCCGTACTCGGCACGGAACGCAGCAAGCCTGGCCGGATCACGCGAAATGAGGGTCGGCGGCATGAAGCCGGTATACTGCAGCACGTACAGCTTTTCGGGCGCATTGCGGACTTCTGCCGGATCGTTGACCACCAGCGTTTTGGGGTGGATGGCCTCGAGCATGTGCGTGTAGGTGATGTAGTTCATGTCGAACGGCGGGTCCTGGCGCATCAGTACCGTGTCGAAGCCAGACAGGTCGGCCGATCGCATTTCACCCGCCTCGAAGTGGCGGCCCACTTCATCGCGCAGCTTCATGTCCCGGCCAGTTGCCGTCAGCTTACCGTCGCGCAGGGCCAGTGAATCAGCGTGATAAACGAATATCGAATGACCCCGCGCCTGAGCCTCGAGCATCAGGGCGAAGGTGGAATCCCCCTTGATGTCGATGCTTTCAATCGGGTCCATCTGGACGGCAACCTTGAGGCCCATGGGCATTACTCCGGGTTTTCGCTACTGGTCGTCAGCGGCAAAGGCATTGGCGATATGTCGAGGCCACTGGTAGGGCGTGACCGTGACGATGTCAAAGCGGCAATCGCACTGCATGGCTGCGGGATTTTCTGCCAGCCAGTGATGTGCAGCAGAGACAATACGCTGACGCTGGCGCGGGCCAACAGAGGCCAGTGCCTCATCTGCGGTGGGACGGGTCTTTACCTCGACGAAAGCAATCGTGCTGCCGCGCCGGATGACCAGGTCGAGTTCGCCTGCCGGTGATTTCCAGCGGCGGTCGAGAATGCGATAGCCCTTCAGCCGCAACATGGTAGCCGCGCGCAGCTCAGCCGTGTGGCCACGGCGTTCAGCCTGCTGGCGCTGTCGTGACGGGCCCCCGGTCACTTTTTCAGGTCCTTCAGTTGCATGGCCAGTTCGTAAAGCTGGGCCCGGGGCTGCCCCGTTTCACGCGCCAGCATTGCCGCCGCCTTGCTGGCAGGATGGGTTTCCAGCAAGTCGCGCAACCGCTCTGCAACATCGGCAACGGAGGCCGGCCCTGCCACACCGGGTGGCGCAACGAGCAGTGTGATCTCGCCCTTGACGCCACCCCTGGCCTCAATCTCCTGGATCAATTCCGGTGCCGTGCCGCGCAATGCTTCCTGGTGGAGTTTGGTAAGTTCACGGGTAACGGCGACCTGCCGGTCTCCCATGATATCCGAGATATCAGCAAGGCAGGCGGCAAGCCGCGATGCGCTCTCGAACAGGATGATCGTGGCAGGTACTGCAGCAAGCTCGGTGAGCTGTGAGCGCCGCTGCGTGGCTTTGGCCGGCAGAAACCCGGCAAACAGAAACCGGTCGGTTGGCAGGCCAGATAGCGCAAGCGCCGTTACAGGCGCGGTAGGGCCGGGTATGACGTCTACCGGCAAATCCTCGTCGATGCAGGCGCGCACCAGCTTGTAGCCGGGGTCGGACACGGCCGGCATACCGGCATCGCTGACCAGCGCGATGCGCGCGCCATTGCGAAGTTCTTCAAGTATGGCCGGGCGCACCCTGGCTGCGTTATGGTCGTGGTAAGGCCGCATTCTGGTGGCAATGGCAAACCGCTGCAGCAGGCGGCTGGTGACGCGGGTGTCTTCGCACAGTATTGTGTCTGCAGCCGCCAGAGTAGACAGGGCACGAAATGAAATATCGCCCAAATTGCCCAATGGTGTGGCAACGAGATGCAGGCCTGCTGCAAGCGGGCGGGCGAGGAAGACATGACCCTCCAGCGTGAATTGTGGGTGTCCGGAATGGCCTGTCATGCCGGTTTACCTATCAGGAGCGTTTGAATCACGCTGCAAATGCAGTTAAAGGAAGCCTAGTAAACAAGGTCTGACCGCGGCGCGAGTCCGGATCAGCCCATGCGAAACCGGGGGCATCATGGACGTCAAGGCAATGTCACGCAACCTGATCAGTTATGGCCTGCGGGCAATCGCACTGGTTGCGATGGCGCTACTGCTTCAGGCGTGCTCGACCGGCGGCGTGAACATGGGCAACCTGTTCCAGGACGACAAGCCGCAGACGGAACAGGCCCAATCCCAGCAGTCACAGCAGAACCTTCCACCTGCGAGCAGTGGGCCAGTAAAGGTCGCATTGCTGTTGCCATTATCTGCCCCCGGCGAGACGGCAAATATCGGCAAGGCGCTCAAGAATGCTGCCGAGGCAGCACTGCTTGATGCCGGCAGCCGCAGCATTGAGCTGATCACCAAGGACACGCGCGGCAATGCAGATGGCGCGCGGGTCGCAGCAAATGCGGCGTTGAACGATGGTGCCGGTCTCATTCTCGGGCCGCTTTTGTCGTCCGAGGTGCAGGCCGTCAAACCGATTGCAAGCCAGCGCGGCGTGCCGGTCATTGCGTTCTCCTCCGTGGCCAGCGTTGCAGGCAATGGCGTTTACCTGATGAGCTTTCTCCCGGGCGAGGAAGTGTCCAACCTTGTGCGTTATGCAAAACAGCAAGGCATCACCAACATCGCCGCCATGGTGCCGCAAAGCGCCTATGGCAGCACCGCCGAACAGGCGCTCAATTCAGCGGCCAGCCAGCACGGACTGCAGATCGTGGCAATGGACCGGTATCCGCGCAATAGCGGGGCAGTATCGGCCACCAGTCAGGCCGTAGCCGGCAAAGTGGCCAACCCGACGAACAACATTCAGGGACTTTTCCTGCCTGAAGGCAGCAGCATGCTGGCGGCAGCGGCCAACGCCCTGTCCAATGCCGGTATGTCGCCCGGGCGCACCCGGATGCTTGGCACCGGACTGTGGGATGATCGCGCCACCACCTCGATCGCCCTTCTGAACGGCGGCTGGTATGCGGGCGTGTCGCCAGCTCTGGTTGAAAGGTTTGATGCGCGGTACCGCCAGACTTATGGCAATTCACCACCGCGCATTGCCAGCCTCGCCTATGATGCTGTCAGCCTCGCCATCATCGTCAGCCAGAACGCTCCCGGCGGACGAGTATCGCAAGGCGCGATCACCAACCCGGAAGGGTTCCGGGGCGTGAACGGCCTTTTCCGGTTTCGCAAGTCGGGCCTGATTCAACGTGGGCTTTCAATCCTCGAAGTCACGTCAACGGGCCCGCGCGAGATTGCGCCCGCGCCCAACCGGTTCAGCGCAGGGCTTTGAGAACCACCTGCTCGATGACAGCGTTGAGCAGTTGCCGTCCACGCGCGGTGGCAATGAGGCGTTGATCCTCACCGTCAGGCTCGATTGAAAGAAAGCCGCCGGCACACAGGTCTGACAGCGTCTCCTGATCCGGTTGCCGGCCTGCCAGGGTTGCCAGCCGGGCAAGTGACGTTCCTTCCTGAGTTCGCAGGCTCATCAGCACGTACTCTGCGGCAGCATCTTCACCTGAAACTGGTGCCTGTTCGGTCAGGCCATTGCCTTGTGATCGCACCATAGACAACCAGGTCTCGGGGTGACGTTCTGTGACCGTTGCCCGGCGAACCCCGTTTGCATCGACGAGACGGCCATGTGCGCCGGGACCAACGCCCGCATACTCGCCATAGCGCCAGTACAGCATGTTGTGACGGCACTCTTTCCCGGGCGCTGCATGGTTGGACACCTCGTAGGCCGGCAGTCCCGCCGCTGCCGTCAACTCCTGTGTCAGTTCATAAAGCTCAGCACCGGTATCTTCATCAGGTATCTTCAGCGAACCGGCTTCGTGCAGATCAAAGAAGGCGGTCTCAGGCTCTATGGTGAGTTGATAAAGCGACATGTGACCGTCCTGCTCTGCAAGCGCGCGGGTGAGCTCGTCGTGCCACTGCTGCGGGGTTTGACGCGGGCGGGCGTAGATCAGGTCGAACGAGGTGCGCGGGAAAATCCTGCGCGCCAGCGCAAAGGCGGCAAGCGCTTCCTCGACAGAATGCTGACGGCCAAGCGACTTCAGGTCGTCATCGTTCAGGGCCTGCACACCCACCGATACACGGTTCACACCGGCAGCCCTGTAGCCGCGGAAGTTGTCCGCTTCGATGCTGGTCGGGTTGGCCTCCAGCGTGATCTCGACATCGCTCGCAACAGTCCACTTGTTCGCGACGTGATCAATGACGTTTGCCACGGCCTCTGGCGGCATCAGGGATGGAGTGCCACCGCCGAAGAATACGCTGGTAACGGTGCGGCCAGGCGCATGGGCTGCGAACCAGTCCAGTTCACGGCACAGTCCATTGGCAAAGGACGCTGCATCAACACCCCCGTGACGGACGTGGGAGTTGAAGTCACAATACGGGCACTTGGCCTTGCAGAAGGGCCAGTGAACATAGACGCCGAACTCTGGGGGTTTCGCCGTCATCTGGTCCGCATCAGCCAATCGCGTCTTTCAGCTCATCAACGAGCTGGGCAAAGGCGCGGGCGCGATGGGACATGGCGTGCTTGGCATCCGGGTCCATCTCTCCGAACGTGATGTCATGCCCGTCCGGCTGGAAAACCGGATCATAACCAAAGCCCTTCTCACCACGCGGCGGCCAGACCATGAGCCCATGAACCTCGCCGCGGTAGACCTTTGATTCCTGTCCCGGCATGGCCAGGCACAGGGCGCACACAAAGTGAGCCTTGCGCTGGTCGGGCGAAAGGGCATAGCGGTCGCGCAATTCGTGCTCAACCTTCTGCATGGCGATCTTGAAATCTTTCGCGGGACCTGCCCAGCGGGCCGAAAAGATACCGGGGGCGCCGCCCAGCGCATCAACGCACAGTCCGGAATCATCAGACAGGGCGGCAAGGCCGGAGGCTTCAGCAGCAGCTTCAGCCTTCAACCGGGCATTACCTTCGAAGGTTGTTTCGGTCTCCTCCGGCTCTGGCAGATCAAGTTCACCAGCTGATACCGCTTCGATGCCCAGTGGCCTGAGCAGGTCAGCAATCTCGCGCACCTTGCCGGGATTGTGGCTGGCAACAACGATCCTGTTTTCCGGGAGCTTCAGGTTCATTTGGAGACGGCAGCCTTTTGCATCCCGACCAACTGGGAAATGCCGGACTTGGCCAGCGAAAGCAGCTTCAGAAGTTCGTCTTCGCTGAACGGAACGCCTTCAGCTGTTCCCTGCACCTCAACAATGCCGCCCGACCCGGTAATGACGAAGTTGGCGTCGGTCTCGGCAGTGGAATCCTCGGCGTAGTCCAGGTCTGCAACCGGGGTGCCCTCGTAAATGCCGCAAGACAGGGCCGCGACATGATCGAGAATGGGCGTTTCCTGTAGCTCACCGGCTGCCAGCAGTTTGGCGATGCAATCATGCAGCGCCACCCAGGCGCCGGTAATGGCAGCGGTAC
>JAWVYF010000185.1:0-5928 GCA_033722845.1 Anderseniella sp.
CATAGCGCCTGAGACGGTTTTTCTCAGTGCCGACTCGCAGATTGGGACGGACGTCATCATCGAACCCCATGTAGTAATTGGAAACGGCGTGCAGATTGGCAACAACACGGTCATCCGTTCCTTCTGCCACCTTGAAAACGCCATTGTCGGGGAAAATGTTGAGCTTGGTCCGTATGCGCGCATCCGGCCGGGCACGGAACTTGCTGACAGCGTCAAGATCGGCAATTTCGTCGAGGTCAAGAATGCCAGTATCGAACAAGGTGCCAAGGTGAACCACCTGAGCTATGTCGGTGATGCCCGGGTGGGTGAGAAGGCCAACGTCGGGGCAGGCACCATCACCTGCAATTACGACGGGTTCTTCAAGCACCACACCGATATTGGTGCCGGTGCCTTCATCGGGTCGAATTCGGCATTGGTGGCGCCGGTTTCCATTGGCGATGGTGCCTATGTCGGGTCCGGCAGCGTGGTGACCAAGAATGTTGAGCCGGGTGCGCTGGCCGTGGCGCGTGGCCGGCAGGAGAACCGGGAAGGGTGGGCGACCCGGTACAACGAGGTTCAGGGCGCGCGCAAGAAAGCCGCCGCCAAGAAGGATCAGGGCTGACAGATGTGCGGGATTGTTGGAATTCTCGGGACCGAACCGGTCGCCATGCAGCTTGTCGAGGCGCTTCGCCGTCTCGAGTATCGCGGATATGATTCAGCTGGCATCGCCGTCCTCGAGGGGGGCAACATCAAACGCACCCGAGCGCCGGGCAAGCTCGACAACCTGTACGCCAAGGTCGCCGGCAACGGCTGTGGCGCAACGGCTGGCATCGGTCACACCCGTTGGGCCACCCATGGCGCGCCAACCGAAGGCAACGCCCACCCGCATCAGGCCGGCAATGTGGTTCTGGTGCACAATGGCATCATCGAGAATTACCGCAGCCTGAAGGAAAGCCTGATGGCCGGCGGTGTCGAGTTTCAGACGGAAACCGATACCGAGGTCGTCGCGCAACTGATCAACCGTCAGCTGGAGCAGGGTGCCTCACCGCGTGACGCCGTGCGTAATGTCCTGAGCGAACTGGAAGGCGCGTTTTCGTTTGCCATCCTGTTCAAGGACCACGACGACCTGATGATCGGTGCGCGCAAGGGTTCGCCGCTGGCGGTGGGCCACGGCGAGGGCAAGATGTTCCTCGGCTCCGATGCCATCGCGCTTGCGCCGTTTACCAACCGGGTCAGCTATCTTGAAGATGGCGACTGGGTGGTGCTGTCGCGCAACAGCGTCGAAATCTTCGATGAGACCGGTAAGCAGGTCACCCGCGATATCAACTTCACGCAGGCTTCGGCCATGCTGGTGGACAAGGGCAACCACCGCCACTTCATGGCCAAGGAAATCGAAGAACAGCCCGAAGTCATCGGCCACACGCTGAGCGAATACGTCAATTTCGCCGACGGTACCGTGCGCCTGCCCGACGACCTTCCTTTCGACTTCGCCAAGGTGCCGATGATCACCATCACCGCGTGCGGCACCGCTTTCTATGCCGGTCTGGTGGCGAAATACTGGTTCGAGAAGATCGCCCGGTTGCCGGTCGAGGTGGATATCGCGTCCGAGTTCCGTTACCGCGAAGCGCCATTGGCCAAGGATGGCCTGACCATCGTCATTTCCCAGTCAGGTGAAACGGCTGACACGCTGGCCGCCGTGCGCTATTCGCGTTCGCAAGGACAGCATGTGGCGGCCATTGTGAACGTGCCTGAATCCACCATTGCCCGCGAGAGCTCGGCCATGCTGCGCACCTTTGCCGGGCCTGAGATCGGCGTTGCCTCCACCAAGGCATTTACCTGCCAATTGACGGTATTGGCCTGTATGGCCATTGCTGCTGCCAAGGCCCGTGGCACTATCGACCTGGTGGAGGAACAGCGTTTGGTAAAGGCGCTTGTGGGCTTGCCGCGCATCCTGTCTTCCATGAAACCGATGGAAGCCCACATCGAAGAAGTGGCTCGCAAGATTGCCGTTGCCCGCGACGTGCTCTATCTGGGGCGTGGCATCAACTTCCCGATTGCCATGGAAGGTGCCTTGAAGCTCAAGGAGATTTCATACATTCACGCCGAAGGGTACGCCGCTGGCGAGCTCAAGCATGGGCCCATCGCGCTGATTGATGAGCATGTGCCTGTGGTGGTTATCGCTCCCCGCGACGAGCTGTTCGACAAGACCATCTCCAACATGCAGGAAGTGGCCGCCCGGGGCGGGCAGATCGTGCTGGTGACGGACGAAACCGGTGCCGCCGAACACGCAGCCGACGCCTTCGAGACCATCGCGGTTCCCTCTGCCGATCCGTTCATCTCGCCAATGG
Source organism: Anderseniella sp. (assembly GCA_033722845.1). Classification (GTDB taxonomy): domain Bacteria; phylum Pseudomonadota; class Alphaproteobacteria; order Rhizobiales; family Aestuariivirgaceae; genus Anderseniella. Next base: position 2,328 of record JAWVYF010000185.1, read on the forward strand.
TCTATGCGGTTCCGATGCAGTTGCTGGCTTACCATGCAGCCGTGTTCATGGGCACCGATGTGGACCAGCCGCGCAACCTGGCCAAGTCGGTCACGGTCGAGTAGGGCAGCCTTGGTTCAAATTTAATTTTGGTTTTAGCCATTGTTTAACCATGTTCCGGCACCCTGCCGGGCATGAAGATAAAGTCAGTTGTTATTGCGTCTGTTAGTGCCGTGTTCCTGGCAGCGGGAGTAGCCGCGACCGGACCTGCAGTCGCGTCATCCCAGAAGCCGGCCGATCTGATGAGCCAGGCTTACGCGAACCTCGTTTCCGGCAAGGCCGAAGCCGCCATTGCCGGATACACTGCCGCCATCAACCATGCCGATACGTCTCTGGCCGATACCGCCCGCGCACTACTTAATCGCGCGCTGGCCCGCCAGAAGACCGGCGACAACGCCAAGGCGATTGAAGATTACACCCAGGCGATCAACCTGGATGCCCTGTCACCGGACACCCGTGCCGCTGCTCTTTACAACCGTGGCCTGGCACATGCGCGTTCGAAGCATCACTTTGCTGCTGTCGACGACTTCACCAGCGCCCTGTATCTCGACCCGCATCTGGCCGATGCCTTCTACAGCCGTGCCAACGTGCTGCGCGAAAGCGGCCAGTATGAATACGCCTTGATGGACTATTCGCGTGCCGATGCAGCCGGTTATCGTCACAAGCACCTGGCCTGGTATGGCAAGGCGCTGACCTTCGCCCGGCTGGGGCACCGCGATGAGGCCACCGCGGCACTTCTCAAGGCATATGGCATCAAGCCCGATTTCAAGCAGGCGCGTGAGCGTTTGTCTGAGCTGGGCGTAGACGTGCCCGCCAACCCGTCCGATGAGCAGATCAAGCTTGCCGTCATGCCAGCGCGCAACCTGATGGCCGATGACCTTGTGACCGGCTCGACCAGCACTGCCGGTGTGTCCATGGCCAAGGCGCAGCAGAAGCGTGCCGTTGCACCGCCTCCGGCCTTGCTCAATGGTTTGTCGCCGGCCCCGGCCATGACCCTTGCTGCCGCCGACAAGGCAACGCCTGTGAAACCGTTGGCCAAGTCTCCGGAAAAGATTTCGGCCGCAGACGTGGGACCGGTTCCGGTCGCGGACAAGAAGCCGGTTGCCAAGGTTACAGCTTCGACCACTGCCACAGTCAAGGTCGAGCCTGTTGCAGCTCCTGCACCAGCCGCCACGAACCTTGCTGCAGCCGCAGCGCCTGCAGTTGAGAAGGGCGTTTCCGAAACGCTTGAAGGCTGGACCGTGCAGTTGGTCTCGCAGCGTGATGCTGACAGCGCCTGGAGCAATTGGGACAAGCTGAAGTCGCGTCACGGCAAGCTGCTGGGGACGGCTGAAGCCGCTGTGGTCAAGGCTGACCTGGGCGATCAGGGCATTTACTACCGCCTGCGCGTCCACAAGCTCGACAGCAAGAGCGAAGCCAGCAGCCTTTGCCGCAAGCTCAAGCGGCGCGGCACCAGCTGCTTCATTGCACGCGGCGCCTGACCGTCACAGTTTGCTGGTTGGCCTGGTCACGAGCCAGGCTGCCACACAGACAAGTATCGCCCCCGTCATCCACACCGCGATGGCGGGGGCATCTGTTCCAAGAGCCAGCCATGCCAGGCTCGCACTCATGGTCACCACGGCCAGTATCTTGGCGCTCAATGGTATCGAGCGGTTTCTCTCCCAGTCGCGTACGTAGTGACCGAGAATCCGGTGGTTGAACAACCACTGGTGAAACGCGGGCGATGAGCGCGCGAAGCAGCCCGCAGCCACCAGCAGAAACGGCGTGGTTGGCAGCAACGGCACAAATACGCCGACGAAACCGAGCGCCACGAACACCAGCCCGATGGCCTTGAGCGCAAGGTTTCTGACTTTATGCGTCGGGCTCAATGTCTCGCCACCTTCATCGTTCATCTGGTGTGTGCGATTTGTCTTGTAGCAGTCGCCCCAATGGCATGCTATGGCTGTCGTGGCGTCGGCAGTGCCGCTGTCAGTCGCCTTCACCCAAGAGCCCCGAGGTAACGGCAGTTTTCGGATGTTTGGCCGTCTGCGCACATATTTTCTGACCGGCATCGTCGTGTCGGCCCCGATTGCAATCACCATCTGGCTGGTCTGGTGGTTCGTGTCGCTGGTGGACGGCTGGATCAAGCCGTTCATTCCGTCTGTCTACAATCCGGACACCTATCTGCCGTTTCCCGTTCCCGGTGTCGGACTGGTGGCGGCGCTCATCATCATCACCTTCATTGGCGCGCTGGCTGCAAACCTTGTCGGCAAGACGCTGATCAACTTTGGCGAACGCACGCTCGACCGCATGCCGGTCATCCGGTCGGTCTACAAGGGTGTGAAGCAGATCTTTGAAACTGCCTTGTCGTCGGGCACAGGCAATTTCAGCTCCGTCGGCGTCATTGGTTATCCGCGTCCGGGTGTGAACGTTGTGGTATTCATCGCGCGTGAACTCGATTCCGGCGAGATCGGGCTGGAACCGGGTCAGCGGTTTTATTCCGCCTTCATGCCCACCACGCCAAACCCCACGTCCGGCTTCCTGTTCTTTGTCGATGTCAAGGAAGTGACGATCCTCGACATAACGGTTGAAGAAGCTGCCAAGCTGGTCATTTCGGCTGGCCTGGTCACACCTCAGCAACTGCGTGAGGCTGACGTGGATGTAGCGTCCGGGGAAGATGCCATCACCATGCTGTTCAGCGGGGGCGAAAAGGGCATGCAGCCGGTCAAGCGCGCCGCCAACGGCCGCAAGAAACCGTCCAAGACCGTCAAGAAGAGCAAGTAGGGCTCAGCCTGCCGACAACAGCCTGATCGCGTCGTCGCGTTCAAACAGGTAGAGCAGGGTGCGCAGTGCATCACCGCGCTGTGTCTTCAGGTCCGGATCGGTCTCCAGAACCAGCTTTGCGTCATCACGCGCGGCCTGCAGAAGCTCACCATGGTCGGCAAGGCTGGCAAGCCGGAAGCTGGCAACGCCCGACTGGCGCGTTCCCAGCACTTCGCCGGACCCGCGCAAGCGCAGATCCTCTTCTGCAATCAGAAACCCGTCTTCGGTTTCGCGCATGATCTTGAGCCGCGCTGTGGCCGTTTCTCCCAGCGGCCCGTCATAGAGCAGCAGGCAGCTTGATGCATCTGCACCCCGGCCCACCCGGCCACGCAACTGGTGTAGCTGCGCCAACCCGAACCGCTCTGCATTCTCGATCACCATGATGGTGGCCTCCGGAACATCCACGCCCACCTCGATCACTGTGGTTGCCACCAGCACCGAAATGTCGCCCGCCTTGAACGCGGCCATCACCTCGTCCTTTTCGGCCGGCTTCATGCGCCCGTGCACCAACCCCACGCGATCACCGAACACCTGTTTCAGGCTTTCATGGCGTGCTTCAGCGGCAGTGGATTTCACCTGATCGCTTTCTTCCACCAACGGGCACACCCAGTAGGCCCGCTTGCCGGTTTCCACGGCCCGTTGCAGCCCGTGCACCACATCTTCCAGCCGGTCCAGCGGCATCACCCGCGTTTCCACCGGCTTGCGCCCGGCCGGTTTGCCCATAAGCCGGCTGACGTCCATGTCGCCATAGGCCGTCAGC
>JAWVYF010000186.1:0-5868 GCA_033722845.1 Anderseniella sp.
GAATGTGCCATCCACGAACACCAGCCGGCCCTTTGCCACATCGGCAAACGGCGTTGCGGCGATGAGCGCGTCTATCGCCTTGGCATCGGCCCTTGTACCGGCGGCAGGCGGCAGCGCCTTCGAGATGATCTGGCGCAGATCGGTCCACTTCCAGTCTTCCATGCGCCGGTGCGGCAAGCCGGTTTCGGCGAACTGCTCGAACGCGGCCTTGCGCACATCAGCCAACGGGCCTTGAGCGCTGAATGCCTCGGCGAACGCCGTTTCGGCGGGTGTTTTCAAGAGGGTCACAGACATGGTTCCTTCCCCACTTACGCCGCGTATGCCGCGTAGCCTTCCTTCTCAAGCTCGAGCGCCAGTTCCTTGCCGCCCGACTTGACGATCTTGCCAGCCGACATGACGTGCACGGTGTCCGGCACGATGTAATCGAGCAGGCGCTGATAGTGGGTGATGACCAGCATTGCGCGATCCGGCGAGCGCAGCGCGTTGACGCCTTCGGCAACCAGACGCAGGGCGTCGATGTCGAGGCCACTATCGGTTTCATCCAGCACGCACAGGCTCGGCTCCAGCACGGCCATCTGCAGGATTTCGGCGCGCTTCTTCTCACCGCCGGAGAAGCCCACGTTGACCGGACGCTTGAGCATGTCCTGGCTGACGTTCAGCTTGTCGGCCTTCTCGCGCACCAGGCGCATGAAGTCCGGCGTGGACAGTTCGCCTTCACCGCGTGCCTTGCGCTGCGAGTTCAGCGCCACCTTCAGGAACTGCATGGTGGCGACGCCGGGAATTTCGATGGGGTACTGGAAGGCCAGGAACACACCGGCTGCGGCGCGCTCGTCGGTCTCCATTTCCAGCAGGTCTTCACCCTTGTAGGTGATTGAACCATCGGTCACTTCATAGCCCGGACGGCCAGCCAGCACGTAGGACAGCGTGGACTTGCCGGAACCATTCGGCCCCATGATGGCGTGCACTTCGCCTGCATTGATGGTCAGGTCGAGGCCCTTGATGATTTCCTTGTCCTCTTCCTCGAGGCTTACGTGCAGGTTCTTGATCTCAAGCATTGTTCAACTCCTCAAATTCAATTTCGATGTTCTTGAAACCCGCTCTTTACGGGCATTTTCCAGTCGTCCATTGCCCGGCAGTATCGCCGCGGCCGCATTTGATCTTCTTGCCCAGCCTGTCCAGCCGGAACATGTGTTTCGTTCCCTCGACCACGATGGCGCGGTATTTCTCCCCGTCCACCGAGTCATCCAGGTAGCCGGACATCTCCAGGTCAACCAGCAGCGCCGAACGGTCGTCGTTGTGCTTCAGATCGATCTTCAGCACAGACCGGCCTTCCGCCACGGTCTCGGGATGGCCTTCGAACAGGTCCTGCAGCAGCATCACCGCCGAGGCCGCCTCACGCGGCTTGAACTCGCTCAGGTCAACCGGCTCGTATCCGGCCAGCGGATCGGCCAGTGCGGGCTGTGCCAGTGCTGTGCAGAACAGTATTGCCAATGCCAGACGCTTCATGCCCCTGCCCTCCGGAAAAACAGGATCGCCTCGCCGGCAATCCAGCAGATGAAGGCCGATGCCGAGATCAGCATGGGGGCGTTGATCCACGCGCCCTTGCCGTCCACCGCACCGCCGAAGTTGATGCCGAACGCCCAGAACAGCACGGCAAACGGCAGCGCCAGAAGAAAGATCTTCCGGGCCTGACCGGTAAAGGTTGCCAGCTTGTCGGACTGGTCGCTCATCAGCCCACCGAGCCTTCCAGCGAAATGCCGATCAGCTTCTGGGTTTCGGCCATGAACTCCATGGGCAGCTGCTGCAGCACATCACGCACGAAACCGTTGACCACGAGCGCCACGGCTTCTTCCTCGTTGAGCCCGCGCGACTGGCAGTAGAACAGCATGTCGTCGGAAATCTTCGAGGTGGTCGCCTCATGTTCGAAGGTGGCGGTGCGGGTCTTTGCCTCGATGTAGGGAACTGTGTGCGCGCCGCACTTGTCGCCGATGAGAAGCGAGTCACACTGGGTGAAGTTGCGTGCGTTCTTCGCCTTCGGGTGGGTCGAGACAATGCCGCGATAGGTGTTGTCCGAGTGGCCGGCTGCGATGCCCTTGGAGATGATCCGGCTCGTCGTGTTCTTGCCGAGGTGGATCATCTTGGTGCCGCTGTCGACCTGCTGGTAGCCGTTGGAAATGGCGATCGAGTAGAACTCGCCACGGCTGTTGTCGCCGCGCAGGATGCAGGACGGGTATTTCCAGGTGACGGCAGAGCCGGTCTCGACCTGGGTCCACGACACTTTGGAGTTGTTGCCGCGGCAGTCGGCGCGCTTGGTGACAAAGTTGTAGATGCCGCCCTTGCCGTCCTTGTCGCCCGGATACCAGTTCTGCACCGTCGAGTACTTGATCTCGGCGTCTTCCAGCGCCACCAGTTCAACCACGGCTGCATGAAGCTGGTTTTCATCACGCATCGGCGCGGTGCAGCCTTCCAGGTAGGACACGTACGAGCCCTTGTCGGCAATGATGAGCGTGCGCTCGAACTGGCCGGTGTTCTCGGCGTTGATGCGGAAGTAGGTCGACAGCTCCATCGGGCAACGCACGCCCTCGGGAATGTAGACAAACGAGCCGTCGGTGAACACGGCGGAGTTGAGCGCCGCATAGTAGTTGTCCGCCTGCGGCACCACGGAGAACAGGTACTTCTTGACCAGTTCCGGGTGTTCGCGGATGGCTTCGGAGATCGAACAGAAGATAACGCCTGCCTTGGCAAGTTCCTTCTTGAAGGTGGTCACCACCGAGACAGAGTCGAACACGGCATCAACAGCCACGTTGCCGGACGCGTAGGACGGGCCGCCTTCTTCGTCGAGCTGGCTCGGTTCGCCCTGCTTGCGCACGCCGGCGAGGATTTCCTGCTCTTTCAGCGGAATGCCCAGCTTTTCGTAGGTCGCCAGCAGTTCCGGGTCGACTTCATCAAGCGACTTCGGGCCGGTCTGGCCCTTGGGAGCGGCGTAGTAATAGATGTCGCTGAAGTCGATCTTCGGATAGCTGACCTTGGCCCAGGTCGGCTCATCCATCTTGAGCCAGCGGTGATAGGCCTCAAGGCGCTGTTCCAGCATCCATTCCGGCTCTTCCTTCTTGGCCGAAATGAACCGGATCACGTCTTCCGACAGGCCCTTGGGCGCCATGTCGGACTCGATCATGGTCTCAAAGCCATACTTGTACTTGTCGACGTCAATTTCCTTGACGGCTTCAATGGTTTCCAAATCGGCCATTTTGGCTCTCCTTCGCCTCTCTCAATTCACTCAGGCCGCCGCATCGGCTGCGAGATGTCTCGCGGCAATGCGCTGCCAGCTTTCGATAAACCTGTTCACGTCCTCAGCCGTGCTGTTCCACCCCAGGCTGACCCGGATGGCGGATGACACCTGATCGCGGCTTGCCCCCATCGCCTCCAGCACATGGCTTGCCGCCACCTTGCCGGACGAGCACGCCGAGCCGGACGACACCGCAACCCCGTCCAGATCGAACGCGATCAAGGCGGTGTCAGCTGCAAGTCCCGGCAGCGCAAAGCAGACGGTGTTGGGCAGCCGGTCTGTGCTCTTGGCGAACACGTGGACATTGCCCGGGCCTGCTTCAAGGGATGATTCAAGGTGGGTCCGCAAGCCCTTGAGATCAGATTCGTTTTTCGTGGCGGCCACAACGGCAGCGGCGAAGCCTGCGATGGCTGCCACGTTCTCGGTGCCGGCGCGGCGGCGCAACTCCTGCCCACCGCCTGCAATGAGCGGGGTGACGGTCAACCCGTCGCGGATGACCAGTGCGCCCACGCCTTGCGGGCCGCCGAGCTTGTGGGCCGAGACGCTCAGCATGTCGACACCCAGCAGACCAAAGTTGACGGGCACCTTGCCGAATGCCTGCACCGCATCGCAGTGCACCAGCGCACCGTACTTGCCGGCAATCGCAACGACATCTCGCACCGGCTGGAGGGCGCCGGTTTCGTTATTGGCCATCATGACCGAGACCAACGCGCGGCCCTCACCTGCCGCCAGCAGCCGGTCCAGCGCCTCAAGGTCAATCACGCCATTAGCGTTGACTGGAATGACCGACACCGGTTTGCCAGCGGCCTTGGCCGCTTCCAGCACGCTTGGGTGTTCGATTGCGGATACGATGATCCGGTCCACCTCAACACCGCGCAAGGCCATATTGCAGCTTTCCGAACCGCCGGAGGTGAACACCATGGTCGGCGCAATGGTGCCGAGCGCGCGGGCGATGGTTTCACGTGACTGCTCGATCAGCGCGCGCGCCTTCCTGCCCTCGCCATGCACCGACGACGCATTGCCGCCAAGCTCCAGCGCCGCGATCATCGCGTCGCGGGCTTCAGGCCGCAGCGGGCTGGTGGCGTTATGGTCGAGATAGGTGCGCATTGTTGGTCGGTTCAGGACTATCCGTCTGTCAGTTGGTTTTCTGGGTCAGCGTAGTAACGGGGTGCGCCTTGGCGCGGCGGATGGAGGCTTCCAGCGCCAGGTTGCGGCGGCTGACCACATCACCCAGCGTGATGGCCGAGAGAAAGCCGTAGACCTGACGGCCAAGTGCCGCCCACAGTTCATGCGTGACGCACTTCTCGCCCTTCACACAGCCGTCAATGGCATCGCCCTGACAGCGGGTCACCTGCATCGGCTCGTCAACGGCGGAAATGATATCTGCGATGCAGATCGCATCTGCCGGGCGCGACAGCCAATATCCGCCACCCGGACCACGCTGGCTTTCCACCAGTCCGGCGCGGCGCAGCTTGGAAAACAGCTGCTCCAGGTATTCCTGGCTGATGTCCTGGCGCTCGGCCACGTCGGCCAGCGCCACGCGCTCACCTTCCGGCTGGGAGCCTATGTCGGCCATCGCCATCACGGCATAGCGGCCCTTGGTAGACAGCTTCATCGCAAAACGAATCCGTTTCTTCGAACGTCAAAACCTGAAAAAGTCATGTCAATCGCAAGGCAATCGCCGATTTGCTTGCTTTTTCACCTGCGAATTGTGTAAGACCCGCCCGGACACCAGAAATGAGGAACCCGAGCGTTTCCTTGAATAATTCTAAACTGGGTATAGAAAACCCGACGAACAGAGTCAACAATTCAATCCGGCTCATTCGTGGGCAAATTGCCGCTTTCACGGCATTAATGCTTGCGGACCGTCTGCTTCGCGCCTGAAACAGTCCGCCGGACAACCCCACGGGACAGGAATCCATATGCCTGAGGTCATTTTCAACGGACCCGCCGGCCGCATCGAGGGCCGCTATCACCACAATCCGGAGCACGGTTCGCCGATTGCACTGATTCTGCATCCGCACCCGCAGTTCGGCGGCACGATGAACAACCCGATCGTGCATGACCTCTATTACATGTTCCGCGACCGTGGCTTCTCGGTGCTGCGGTTCAACTTCCGCGGTGTGGGCCGCTCGCAAGGCTTGTTCGACAATGGCGCGGGCGAGCTGTCAGATGCAGCCTCCGCGCTGGACTGGATGCAGGGCTTCAACAAGGAAGCCGCCACCTGCTGGATCGCCGGTATCTCGTTCGGCGCGTGGATCGGCATGCAGCTGCTCATGCGCCGGCCGGAAATTGCCGGCTTCATGTCCATCGCACCGCTGGCCAAGCACTATGACTTCTCGTTCCTGGCGCCCTGCCCGGCCTCCGGCCTGTTCGTCAACGGTGCCAACGACACGGTCACCCCGGCAGAATCGATCAACGCGCTGGTCGCCAAGCTGAAGACCCAGAAGGGCATCAAGATCGACCACGAAGTGATGCCGGACACCAACCACTTCTTCGAGGGCAAGATTCCGGAATTGACCGAAATCTGCGCCACCTATCTCGACAAGCGGCTGAAGCAGGATCTGAAGGAAGACTGAGGC
>JAWVYF010000187.1:0-5864 GCA_033722845.1 Anderseniella sp.
GCCACTGGCCAGCAGGTCGCGGGCCGAGGTGATACGAGCCTGCAGTTGGGCATCGTTCAACCTTGATGCAGGGCGGCGATCACTCAGCAACTGGCGAGCATCCTGGCGGTCCTCAAGCCGTTCAGTCCTGTTCTGGTCACGCTGGGCAATGCGCGAGCGCAGTTCGTCGCGGTCCAGCCGTGCCATGCGACGGACCTGCGCGAAGAGCCTGCGGTTCAGGCTGCGGTCACGCATGATGCGGCGCGCTTCCTCAAGCCGGTTGCGCAGTTGCGGGTCACGCAGGGCAGATGCCGGACGGGTATCGTTCAGCAACCGGCGGGCAGCCGTCTCCATGCCCGCATCACCTGCCGGCGGCTGTTGTGGCTGCTGGGCCTGCTGGCGGCGCTGACGCTCGGCAACAGCGGCCTGTACCGTGTTGCGCACCTGGCGCTGGAGGTTACCGCGCAAGTCCTGCTGCTGCAGCAGGGTGCGGCCTTCCTGAATGGCATTGACCAGTTGGCGATCATTCAGCTGGCGCACATTGCCGGTCGAGCGCAGATACTGACGCGCCTCACGGTTGATGTTACCTGCCTGCTGATTGTTGTCTTGCTGCTGGTTCTGGTTTGGCTGCTGGCCACCGGCCCGGCGGTTCTGCAGCTCCTCCTGAATCGCTTTCACACGGTTTTGCAGGTTGAACCGCACCGACTTCTCCAGCCGGTCCAGCGTCAGCAAATCCCGGCCCTCTCTCAAGGCGGCGCGAAGCTGCTGTTCGCTCATTCTCTGCATAAAGACGTTTCTGCGCAAAAAGGCTTTGGCTGCCCGGTTTGGCCGGTTGATCTGCTGTTGCGTAAGTTCCGCAACAACAATAGGGCCAGCCTGCTGCTGCGCGGCTGAGGGGGCAGAAAAAGCCATGCCGCCAGCCAGCAAGGCGAAAGTGGAACAGGCGATAATCCGGGTGCGCGGCGTCATGAAGTCCCTCCTTGGCAAACGCCTGCCATCATTGCAGGCTTCAAGTCACATCATCAAAAGCATCATGGCGAAACGGAGATGAACCCAGCATGAACCCTGTAGAATATACCGATGCCAGTAAAGAGGTCCGTGCGGTCTATGACGACATAATGGCCTCGCGCGGCGTGAAGGATGTAAACAACTTCTGGAAGTACCTGGCCAACGAGCCGCGGATGCTGGCGCACGTCTGGCAGTCCCTGAAAGACATAATGGGAAGTGGTGCTCTCGACCCGCTCACCAAGGAGCTGATCTACGCCGCTGTTTCCATGACCAACAATTGCGACTATTGCATCGCCAGCCACTCCGCTGCGGCCCGGGCGAAGGGCGCCACAGACGAAATGATCAACGAGATGATCGCCGTGGTGGGGCTGGCCAACATGACCAACCGGCTGGCCAATGCCTACAAGGTGCCGGTAGACGACGCTTTCAAGCGATAATACCGCTTACGCGCCTGGCAGCGCCTGCTCCACGGCCCTGACAAGGTCGCGGCTCTCAGGCCGTACCCGGCTTGGGAACGCAGCCGCGATCGAGCCGTCCGGCGCGATGAGTATCTTGTGAAAATTCCAGCGCGGCACAGCTGCCTGCCCGCCCTGCTCTCGCGCCCATTTGTAAAACTTGTGGGCCTGCTCCCCGGAAACCGGCGTGCGGTCGGCCAGCGGAAACGTGACGCCATAGTTCAGCTGGCAAAAGTTCTTGATTTCCTCGCCCTTCAGCGGTTCCTGCCCGCCGAAGTCGTTTGAGGGTACGCCGACGATCACCAGTCCGCGGTCCTTGTAGGTCTGCCACAGCTTTTCAAGGCCCGCATACTGGCCGGTATAGCCGCACTCGCTCGCCGTGTTGACGACAAGCACCGGCTTTCCGGCAAACTGCGCCAGCGGCAACGGCTTGCCATCAAACCCGGCAAAGGTAAAACCGTGCCCGCCGGGCGCTTGCGTGGCCATGGCCGTCGGGACGGTTGAAACAAGGCCGAAACCTATGGCAAAGCTCGTCAGGAAATGGCGGCGGTGCATGTTTTTCCCTTTCGTGCGGCTGTCGTCAGTACGCAATATCAAACGTAGGTCGTTTCATGTGCGCTTCAACTTGTACCCAGCACGGCAGCATTGTCGTTGCCGCATTGTACAAGTTCGTGCGCCTTGAAGACCCCGCCGGCGTTCGCGGCCCCCTGGCAAAACTGTGCTGTGCGCAAGGGGTGAAGGGCACGCTGCTGCTGGCACCCGAAGGCATCAATGGCACCATTGCCGGTTCACGTGCCGGAATCGATGCGGTGCTTGGCCACATCCGCGCCCTGCCCGGCTGTGCAGACCTCGAGCACAAGGAAGCCGAAGCCAGCGAAATGCCCTTTCACCGCATGAAGGTGCGGTTGAAGCGCGAGATCGTGACCATGGGCGTAGACGACATCGACCCCAACCAGATTGTCGGCACCTATGTGAACCCGGAAGACTGGAACGACCTGATCTCCGACCCGGACACCGTTGTCATCGATACCCGCAACGATTACGAGGTTGCTATCGGTACCTTTGAAGGCGCCATCGACCCGGACACCAAGAGCTTCAGCGAATTCCCGGACTGGTTCCGCTCAAAGCACAACGAGTTCGCCGGCAAGAAGATTGCGATGTTCTGTACCGGCGGCATCCGCTGCGAGAAGTCGACCGCGTTTGCGAAACAGGCCGGGGCCGAAGAGGTCTACCACCTCAAGGGCGGCATCCTGAAGTATCTCGAGCTGATTCCGCGCGAGCAAAGCAAGTGGAACGGCGGATGTTTCGTGTTCGACGAGCGCGTTTCGGTGGGGCACGGGCTGGAACCTGACGGTCATGTGCTGTGCCGGGCCTGCCGCATGCCGCTCAAGCCCGAAGACCTGAACCACGTTCTCTATGAAGAAGGCGTATCGTGCCATCACTGCTACGGCTCGCGCACGGAAGAAGACCGGGCACGATACCGAGAACGCCACAAGCAGGTGAAGCTGGCCGAACAGCGCGGTCAAAAGCACGTTGGGAGCTAGCGGTCCAAGGCAACTTGCGCCCCGGGCATCTTCAGCCCTGCCGGGGGAGCGGGTCATCGACGTCCAGAGCGCAAGTGTCTTTTGAGCCTTCTCGTTGAGCCTCGTTGCCTGCGGGCGGACAGGCGGCCGGGCCAGTGGGCCTTCAAATCAATTCCGGCGTGTGAGTTCTTGGTGAAGCCGCGTGTCCCGTGAAAAGGTTTGCAGGGGATTTTCGAGGGGCAGACCGCTTGTGCTTCTTCGTTCTTGTTGTTCAACGCCTTGTTGTTGACGACCACTCTAGGCGCGGCGGCAGGGGTTCGATGTGCAGTTCGTCACATGGTGAACACCCCCTCGCCTTGGCGCGTGTATTTGGCTAAACACCGCTCAGCCATGCTGCACATCAATGACCTGACATACCGCGTCGAAGGGCGCCTGCTGATCGATCACGCAACCGTCGCCTTGCCGGAAGGCCACAAGGTCGGCTTCGTGGGGCGCAACGGCACCGGCAAGTCCACCCTGCTCAAGCTCATCCTGGGCGAGCTGGCACCGGAGGCGGGCTCCTGCTCGGTGCCAAAGAATGCCCGCATCGGCACCGTGGCGCAGGAAGCCCCCGGCGGGCCGGAAACGCTGATCGAGGTGGTGCTGGCCGCCGATACCGAACGGGCAAGCCTGCTGGCGGAAGCCGACACGGCAACCGATCCGCACCGCATCGCCGAGATCCAGACGCGCCTTGCCGATATCGACGCCCATGCCGCGCCCGCCCGCGCCGCCACCATTCTGGCGGGCCTCGGTTTCAACGAGGCGGCACAGAACGAGCCCTGCTCTGCCTTTTCGGGTGGCTGGCGCATGCGGGTGGCGCTGGCGGCAGCGCTGTTTGCAGAGCCGGACGTGCTACTGCTCGACGAACCCACCAACTATCTCGACCTTGAAGGCGTGATCTGGCTCAAGAGCTACATCCGCACCTACCGGCATACCGTCCTGATCGTCAGCCACGACAAGGACCTGCTCAACGAGGCCGTCAACTCGATCCTGCATCTCGACCAGCTGAAGCTGACGCTCTACCAGGGAAACTACGACACCTTCGACCGCATCCGCCGCGAGAAGGCGGCACTGCAGCTGAAGATGAAGAAAAAGCAGGAAGATGCCCGCGCCCACATGCAGGCGTTCGTCGACCGGTTCCGCTACAAGGCGTCCAAGGCCAGGCAAGCCCAGTCCCGCCTCAAGGCGCTGGAAAAGATGCAACCCATCGCCGATGTACTGGAAGACCGCGTTGCACCGTTCATGTTCCCTGCCCCCGCACGGCCCATCAACCCGCCACTGGTGCGCTTCGAGAAGGCGGCGGTGGGCTATGAGGACGGCAAGCCGATCCTGAAGAATATCGACTTGCGCATCGACGGCGATGACCGCATTGCGCTGCTGGGGTCCAACGGCAACGGCAAGTCCACATTCGCCAAGCTGCTATGCGGCAGGCTGTCCGTCATGGACGGTCACATGCGCCATCACAAGAAGCTGGACGTGGCCTATTTCGCCCAGCACCAGATGGACGAACTCAACCCCGGCAAGACGCCCTACGATCACTTTCTGGAGCTGATGCCAGAGGCCACCGAAGCCGAGCGGCGGGCCAAGCTGGGGGCTTATGGTTTCGGCGCACACCTTGCCAGCAACAAGGTGGAGACCCTGTCAGGCGGCGAGAAAGCCCGGTTGCTGTTTGCGCTGGCAGCGTTCCACGGGCCCAACATCCTGGTGCTGGACGAGCCAACCAACCACCTCGACATATCCGCCCGTGAAGCGCTGGTGCACGCGCTGAACGACTATGAAGGTGCGGTCATTCTCATCAGTCACGACCGGCACCTGATCGAGGCATCCGTTGACCGGCTCTGGCTGGTAGATGAAGGCACCGTGAAGCCCTATGACGGCGACCTCGATTCCTACGCACAGCTGGTTCTGGACAAGGCCCGCGCCGCCCGGCGCGAAGCCAAGGCAGAAGCTCGCGAGGCAAAGGTCAACGGGTCCTCCGGGACCGCTGCCGCGAAGCCGGAACGCGTCAACCTTGTGCAGTTGAAGAAGCAGATCCAGACCATCGACAAGCAGATGCGCGAGCTTCAGGACAAGATCGGCATTCTCGACAAGGCGCTGGAAGACCCGACGATCTATTCAACCGATCCGAAGAAGGCAGCAGACTTTGCCCGCCTGCGCACCCGTCTGGCCGACGACCTCGAAACCGCAGAGCTCAACTGGCTGGAAGCACACGAGACCTACGAAGCTGCGGGCGGCGTCTAGCAAAACTTTGACCCAACTCGTCATCTCCGGGCTTGACCCGGTGATCCAAACTTGCCCGGCGAGATGCCCGGATCAAGTCCGGGCATGACGGGTTCATATACTGGAGAGCAGTCTAGTCCAGATAGTAGACGAAGACGTACACCGTCAGCAGGATCATCACGTAGAGTGCGCCAAGGCCCGTTGCCGAGGTTGCGCGCAGGATGAAGCCGTCGCGCTCGGACAGGTCCTCGATGGTCTCTTCCTTCGACTTCAGCCAGCCCACGAACGCCTTTTCCATGCCGCCGCGAATGCGGGTGGTCTGGTCGAACACCCAGTTGCCGGCATTGAAGATAGCCACGCGCCAGAACCAGTCGAGGTCGAGCGTGATGGTGTTCGTGCGCTTCATGTAGTCGAGCAGCAGGAAGAACGCGAGGCCGGAGAACAGCAGCAGCTGCAGATAGAACACCAGCTTCTCGGGCTTGTAGACCGGCACCACCGCATCGTTCGGCAGCATGGCGTACAGCGGGTCCGGATAGACGCCCAGCGCGATGCACAGGAAGGCGAAGAAGATCATCGCCGCCGCCATGTTCCACGGCGCGTCCTTGGGGCGAAGACCTGAGTCCTTCTGGAAGAACACGAA
>JAWVYF010000188.1:0-5858 GCA_033722845.1 Anderseniella sp.
AGGCAGTGAGCATCCGCTGGCCCATGCGATCGTTGATTACGCCCGCACCCAGGGTATTGAGTTGGCCACGCCGGACTCTTTCGAGTCGGGCTCCGGCATCGGTGTGCGCGGCCAAGTGGAAGGTCGGCAGCTGCAATTGGGTAATACAGCATTGATGGCAGACGCCGGAGTAGATGCCACCCCTCTGAGCAACCGGGCAGAGCAGCTCCGCCTGGAGGGCATCAGCATTGTCTTTTTGGCGGTGGATGGCGTTCTAGCAGGACTTCTGGCGGTCTCCGATCCGATCAAACCAACCTCAAAACAAGCAGTCACCAGGCTTCAAGATGTCGATGTGAAAGTCATCATGGCCACTGGCGATGGGCTTACAACCGCAAGGGCTGTTGCCAGGGAGCTGGGTATCGAAGAAGTCCATGGCGAGGTTAAACCTCAGGACAAGGAAAAGTTGGTTGCCGATCTGCAGAGCTATGGCCGCCGAGTAGCCATGGCTGGCGATGGTATCAACGACGCTCCCGCGCTGGCTCGTGCCGATGTGGGTATTGCGATGGGAACCGGTACAGATGTGGCGATGAACAGTGCTCAGGTGACCCTGGTCAAAGGTGATCTGATGGGCATCTTACGGGCAAGAACATTGTCCGTGGCCACGGTAAAGAACATGCGGCAGAACCTAGCCTTTGCCTTCATCTATAACGCCATGGGAATTCCACTCGCAGCAGGGGTGCTTTATCCCCTGACTGGCCACTTGCTGTCGCCCATGATTGCGGCATTGGCTATGAGCATCAGTTCAGCATCGGTTGTATTCAACGCATTGAGACTGCGGAAAACCCGCATCGACTGAAATGAGCATGTATCTAACGCCAGCTGGCAGGCACCGGAATTCAATCAACTCCGAAAGAACATCTACTGGCGCTAAACAACAGGCTTGACCTTACCATCGTGTCAAGGTCGATGCTCAGGTTACGGCATCTTTGCCGCCTAACTAACAAGGTGATTTATGTTCGTTTTACAGGTATCAGGAATGGGTTGTGGCAGTTGCGTAAGCAAGATCACAAAGGCAATTCAGGCGGTAGATGAAACCGCAAAAGTGGAGATTGACCGTGCTGCCGGTAAGGTATCGGTAGACAGCCAAGAACCCGCGGAATCTATCCGCAAGGTGATTCAGGATCTGGGCTATACCGCGCAGGTCAGCGCGTAAGAGCAGACTGAGTTGTGATCGACCCCTTTTGACACCCTCAATCCGAGCTTTTGCGAGCGATGAGGTCATGGCTTCAGGGCCATGACCTCATTTGAAACCCTTGATCTCAGACCAGGACCGCTGCCTGTGCTTCGATCAGAGATTCCACTGCCGCGTAGAGATCAACTTCCGTTTGCGGAGTCCTGATCGACACCACCAGACTGTACCTCACGGTGTCGTCATATCGCTGCTGCTTAACAAGCGTTTTCCACCACCCCAGTGCGGGATAGATACCAAGCATTCCCCGTCCTGCCAGTTCGGCTGCAGTACCTCGCCAGATGTCCGAGTGGAGTGAGCCTCGATGCCGTGTCTGGGTACCGAGCAGCCAGTTCGGATCTGAGCCGCCGCCCTGGTAGCCACCTTCTTCCTCATCCCGTGCACGCTTGTTGATACGCTGGCGGAACTGGTCACGGTCTTCGTTTGGGCGGCTGACATCGAAGCGTAGGCCATGCGACTCGTAGCGATAACGCCCCTTGATACCGCGTTCGGCTATACCGGGGTTTGGCTCTACGAAGTAGGAAAGTGTCACTCGCATTTCCACATCGATGTTGCCTAAGTTGAGCAGTTCCTCCTGCGGCCAGGGAAGCAGATGAAGATGCATATCCCGCGCGGTGGGCGGCTTGGTGCCTTGCCTCATGAACGGCCTGAGATGGTCCTCGACAATCATGGTCAAGGAGTCGCCAGCACTCCACAGGGCACGATTTAGGTCTGGCACGCCAAAGCCGCAGTGCTTGACCAGATTTTCGTAGCCGGCCTTGGTACCGGCAGCAAGGAAGTCCTGCCGCATGCGATCAGGCCACTCAGCTGAGTGCACGATTAAAGCTCGTACAGTCTCGGGCCAGAACTGTGGGTAGTTCGTCGATACTTGTGCTGCCATGCGAGCTGCTAGCGCGGATGCTGCGCTGGTGGCGCTGGTCGTCGTCAAAAGCCGTTGTTCTGGTTCGTGTGCCGTGGTTACAAGGGAAAGACAGGGCTCGGTGTATGCTTGTTGCCCGTCTGTGGCCAGGTTACCTCCTTCAAACACTACATCGGGTTTCAAGGGCCAAGCCGAGTTGCTCCAGGTCCCCGAAGTCGTGCTGTATGGGCTGAGGCTGCCTGCGGCAGCGATCGGGCGCAATCCAGGGTTGGGAGGGTCGATAGTGACCTTCTGGGTGTAAGCGCCTACGCACAGTGCATTCCAGGCCTGGGCCGGATCATGGATTCCGTCGGTGGTGGTGTTATGCGGGTAGTGGGTGGCCTGGTTCTTGTCCGCATTGCCGGCGGACACGACGATAAGCCGAGGGTTAGCTCTCTCTCCCAACACGTCGGATGCGAGCTCATCAACTGCAGCTGACCATGCGGAGGGGCGGCCGCGATCTCGGTCGTCGAGGCTGGTGATCGCCATGCTGTAGACCCTGCGCACTTCCGGCTTGGCGGTGTCCGGCTGGGTTACGGCGTCGATCATCAAAGCGCCGTAGGGCTCCTTTTGATTTCCCTGGGCTGCGGGGAGCAATTTCACCGACTCAAGGCGGTGCTCGATCGAAATCGGGTTCTGTCCGTTGAGAGGGTCAAACAGATCACCATAAAGGGCGATTCCTGCGAGCTGTGTGCCATGACCCGTAGTATCCGCAACACCCCAGTTGTGGTTGACGGTGTAGAGGTCATTCGCGTCAATGTGCTGAGTTAAGAGTGGGTGGCCCCGATTGACTCCGGTATCTAGAAGGCAGACGCGGATACTGCCGCCCCCTGCGGGGGTGGTTCGCTCAAGCAGGTTCTCTACCCATTCTCTTTGTTCTAGCGGCGCAAGGGCATCAAAAAATTCGGCGGTGTCCTTGGCTCTACGAATCTCGGCGACTTCATTGAGCAGCAAGAGTGACCGAGTGATGGCTGCTCGCGAGGCATAAACGTTGAGTACTGTCCGCTCAGGAAACTTCAGCTCTTTTTCGGATGTATGAAAGCCACATGCTTCGGCAACCGACTTAAAGCGGTTCAGCACTGCTTCACGGCCTTCCCTGATAGGCAACCAGAATTCCCACCAAATGGTTTCGTTTTCATCTGGCGGCAACACTGCGGGATCATCAGTCCACAGGGCGTTGAAAGCTGCGACTCGGATTTCTTGGATTGGATTCAGGAGCGGAGCGTTGCGCGGACTCCCCTTGGAGGTCTCCACCTCCAGGTATTGCCTGACGAGGTTCTCAAAGGCTTTGAGCTGACCATCTGGAACGAATACCGTGGCGAAGTCAGTATTCGTGGCGGGGTCATGACGCAGGTTCATGAGCTCAATGCGCTGAGCGCCTCGGGCAAGGCCTTCGAATGCAAGCGCGTAACCAGGCTCGCTGCGGAATTCGATTTGCAGGCCGTACCCACCTTCAGACCTGTCTCCTTGTCGCATTTGCCTTTCAGATGCTTCGCGCTGCAGCTGCACTGCAGAGGCCATCTGACCGCTGACATGTTGGAGTTGAGCGAGTAGTTTTCCGCCATGAGCCCCTCGGTTTGGCGTGGGGTAGCGAGGGTCTCGTGTTGCTGATGCTGTGGATCGGAACCGTTCGGGTAGTCCCTGTCCCTGAAGATGAAAGTGAGGCCGTTGTCCGTTGATCGATTCCGTCATCTAAATGCTCTACTACGTTAGGAGTGCCGTCTCCCGTGGAAAGTCTTCCGTTCTTCAAGGTGCCTTTCCACGTCTTTGACCGCCATCTCGGTACGGTCATGAATGATCGTGTCCTTGATCGCGTCGTCTGCCGCCCTCGCAAGTTCTGCATGGCTGAGCCCCTCTGCGACCTTGCAGAGTTTGTCCCAGCTGCGAATCGACTTGGAAAAGTTCGCTAGTCGATTCTTGAGCACAGCCTTGGTCTGTTCCTGATTGGGCAGTCCGTATTCGATAACATCATCGAAGCGTCGGAACAAGGCGTAGTCAAGAATTTCAGGGTGATTGGTGGCAGCGATGATCAGGCTATTGGATTGGTCCTGCTCGATCATCTGCAGAAAGCTGTTCAGGACGCGACGGATTTCGCCCACGTCGTTGGCAAGACCACGCTGGGAACCGATGGCATCGAATTCGTCGAAAAAATAAATGCCGCGAGTATCGCGAATGGCATCAAAAATCTGACGCAGCTTGGCTGCGGTCTCACCCATGTACTTGGTGATGAGGCTATCAAGGCGGACGATGTAGAGCGGAATCCCGAGCTCGCCGGCAAGCGCCGAGGCGGTCATGGTCTTGCCGGTACCAGGTGGCCCAACCAAAAGCAGCTTGCGGCGAGGGGAGAGGCCGTGTGCGCGAATCTTCTCGAAGTTGCGCTGCTCATTGATGATTCTTCCAAGACGGGCATGAGTGGCCTCGTCCAGAATCATTTCCGAAAAGCGGGTCTTTGGAAGAGCTACTGACAGCAGGTTACTCAGCTCGCCGCGAGGCTGCCCGATGGGCACCGGCTGACCGGAAGGCAGACGATTTTTCTTGGCCGAATCAATTAGAGCCCGCAAATCTTCTGCAAGCTTCCCGTGACCCTGCTTAGCCTCATGGGCCGCCATCTGCATAGCAACGGCAAGGAAATGCGTGTCATCTCCCTTGATATGCGAGCGCAGAAGCGCTTTCAGTTGTTCGCCGCTAGCCATGGTTTCTACCTTTGCGTAGGGGTTAGTTTAATCGTTAAGACCCGCTTCTGGCCTTGAATACGTCAACTTTTATTCGCACAAGCAATCAGTGTCTGGCCTGAGTTCAACGCAATTCATTTAACATCGCGGCCCTGCCAAGGGCGGTGGCCATCCAGCTGGGAAGGCTCGCACGGACCGAACCCAGGCTTTCCCACTCCACTTCCGCTAAGTGTCGACGAAGTTTCTGGGCCGAATTTTCAGCCTGATCTTTACCCACCCAGGCCATCGCCCTGAGCGCATCCCCGGCTGGCGTCGCCCCCAAGGAGAACAGCCAGTAGGGAGCGTGCTGGAAGTAAATTGTCCGGGAGCCGACTACCAACCGCTTACTGCGCCCTGTGGTCAGGTACACCTCTTTAGTAGAAGCAGCTAGCGTCAACCCCATTGATCTCGCGGCCTGTGCGCCATCGAGCGAGATGCACTGCTTACCCTGAGCGGCGATTGATTTCGCCAATGACTCTGCCGACGGTGCCCTGGTCTGGTCTTTCTCACGCACCGGCGCGACGTAAATACCGCGCGCTATTCGCATCAGTTGCCCGGCTTTAGCCAAGCGACAAAACGCCTGATCAACCGCCGCACGACTACCAAGATGAAGAAACTCCTTGGGCGCAAGAACTCCACCTTCGCTTAGGGATTGGCTGCGTTCCAAGATCGCTTGCGGGATCGATCGCATATGAAAGCTCGGCTCATATCAATGTCAGATATTTGATTACACTTCTGACATTTGAGCAATGACCGTTCGTCTTTTGTCGCCAGGATTGGGCTAACCGGCCCTTTCTCGGCTGCGCTGAACGTCACGACTGCGCGACAGCTAAAGCGGCACAGCTGCGCGCGCATGCGGAACAGGCGTGGACCAAGCAGCTGTCACCCAAAAGTTCTTAGCGTGCGGGCTCTGCCCAGAAGCAGATACGGGCTGCGGCAGTGTCGACGGCAGTTCGAACTGACGCGCCGTGAATTAAATCGCCCACAGGCCTTGACCTGCCCACACGGGGAAGCTTGAAAC
>JAWVYF010000189.1:0-5824 GCA_033722845.1 Anderseniella sp.
GAACTGTTCAAGCCGTTCATCTATTCGCGCCTTGATGCCAAGGGCTTGTCGTCTACAGTCAAGCAGGCCAAGAAGCTGGTCGAAAAGGAAAAGCCGGAAGTCTGGGATATCCTGGATGAAGTGATCCGCGAGCATCCTGTGCTGCTTAACCGTGCACCGACGCTTCACCGTCTTGGCATTCAGGCGTTCGAACCAGTCCTTATTGAAGGCAAGGCCATCCAGCTCCACCCGCTGGTCTGCGCCGCCTTCAACGCCGACTTCGACGGTGACCAGATGGCCGTTCACGTGCCTCTGTCTCTGGAAGCCCAGCTTGAAGCCCGCGTGTTGATGATGTCGACGAACAACGTGCTTCACCCGGCCAATGGTCAGCCGATCATCGTGCCGTCGCAGGACATCGTTCTTGGCCTCTATTACGTGTCCCAGATGAAGGAAGGTGAGCCCGGCGAGGGCATGCTGTTTGGTGACATGGCAGAAGTTGACCACGCGCTGAACGCTGGCGTTGTCACCCTGCACACCAAGATCAAGGGCCGCTTCAAGTACATCGATGAAGAGGGCAATCCGGTTTCGCGCGTCTATGAAACGACCCCGGGCCGCCTGAAGATTGGTGAGCTTTTGCCAAAACAGCCGGGCATGTCGCTTGAGCTGTGCAACAAGCTGCTCACCAAGCGCGAAATCTCCAAGATGATCGACGGCGTGTACCGTGCATGTGGTCAGAAGGAGAGCGTGATCTTCTGTGACCGCATCATGGGCCTTGGCTTCTACAACGCCTACAAGGCTGGTATTTCCTTCGGCAAGGACGACATGGTCATCCCTGATACCAAGGAGAAGCTTGTCAACGAGACCCGTGAACTGGCTCTTGAATATGAGCAGCAGTACAATGACGGTCTCATCACCCAGGGCGAAAAGTACAACAAGGTTGTCGACGCCTGGGCCAAGTGCACCGACAAGGTGGCTGACGAGATGATGGCGCGCATTTCTGCCGTGCAGGTAGACGAGGAGACGGGCCGTGAAAAGCCTGTGAACTCGATTTACATGATGGCGCATTCCGGTGCCCGCGGTTCTCCGGCACAGATGAAGCAGCTTGGCGGTATGCGCGGCCTGATGGCCAAGCCGTCCGGTGAAATCATCGAGACGCCGATCATTTCGAACTTCAAGGAAGGCCTCACCGTTCTTGAGTACTTCAACTCCACCCACGGCGCCCGTAAGGGTCTGGCTGATACGGCGTTGAAGACGGCAAACTCCGGTTACCTGACCCGCCGTCTGGTCGACGTGGCGCAGGACGCCATTATCGCTGAAGAGGATTGCGGGACGAAGAACTCGATCACCGCTCGTCCGATCATCGATGCCGGTGAGATCATCGCTTCGCTTGGCTCACGCGTTCTTGGCCGTACTGCGGCTGAAGACGTGCTGCATCCGCAGACCAATGAAGTGATTATTCCGGCAGGCCGAGAAATCACTGAAGAAGATGTGGAGAAGATCGAGGAAGCCAATATCCAGGAGTTCCGCATCCGTTCGGTGCTGACCTGTGAAACCCGCTTTGGCGTTTGTGCCCGCTGTTACGGCCGCGACCTGGCACGTGGTACCCCGGTGAACCTCGGCGAGGCTGTCGGCGTGATCGCTGCCCAGTCGATCGGTGAACCTGGCACTCAGCTGACCATGCGTACCTTCCACATCGGCGGTACGGCACAGGTTCTTGATGAATCGTTCGTCGAATCCAACCACGAAGGCATTGTGCGTCTGCGCAATTCGAATGTGGTGACGGACTCTTCGGGCCGTATCATCACGCTGGGCCGCAACGTGGCGCTGGTCATTGAAGACGAGCAGGGCCATGAGCGTGCTGTACACAAGCTGACCCAGGGGTCGCGTCTGTTCGTCAACGAAGGCGACAAGATCAAGCGTGGCACCCGCCTGGCCGAGTGGGACCCGTATACCCGCCCGGTCATGACCGAGGTCGATGGTACCATCGAGTTTGAAGATGTCGTCGACGGCGTCTCCGTGTCGGAGGTCACCGACGAATCCACCGGCATCACCAACCGTGTGGTTGTGGACTGGCGTTCGTCTCCGCGCGGGGCGGATCTGCGTCCGGCCATTGTCATCAAGGACAAGAAGGGCGAGATCCTCAAGCTGCCGCGCGGTGGTGAGGCTCGTTACCTTCTGTCGGTGGATGCCATCTTGTCGGTTGAACCGGGTTCATCGGTCACCTCGGGTGACGTGCTTGCACGTATCCCGCTGGAAAGCGCCAAGACCCGTGACATCACCGGTGGTCTGCCGCGCGTGGCCGAACTGTTCGAGGCTCGCCGTCCGAAGGATCACGCAATTATCGCCGAAATTTCCGGCCGCGTGGAATTTGGCCGCGACTACAAGAACAAGCGCCGCATCCGCATCGTGCCGGAAGACGAGTCGATGGAGCCAGCCGAATACCTGATCCCGAAGGGCAAGCACCTTCCGGTTCAGGAAGGCGACTTCATTGAGAAGGGCGAGTACATTCTGGACGGTCACCCCGCGCCGCACGACATCCTTGCGATCAAGGGCGTTGAGGAACTGGCGACCTACCTCGTCAACGAAGTGCAGGAGGTTTACCGCCTGCAGGGCGTGAGCATCAACGACAAGCACATTGAAGTGATCGTCCGCCAGATGCTGCAGAAGGTCGAAATCACCGATGCGGGAACCACGTCGCTGCTGTCTGGTGAGCAGATTGACCGGACCGAGCTTGACGAGATCAACGCCAAGGTCGAGGCCGATGGTGGCAAGCCGGCATCGGGTGTCCCGGTTCTGTTGGGTATCACCAAGGCGAGCCTGCAGACCCGTTCGTTCATCTCTGCGGCGTCGTTCCAGGAGACCACCCGCGTACTCACCGAGGCCGCGATTTCCGGCAAGGTCGACACGCTGGAAGGTCTTAAGGAAAACGTCATCGTGGGTCGCCTCATCCCGGCTGGTACCGGTGGCATGCTGGCCCGCTTCAAGCAGGTTGCCGACAAGCGTGACGGGCTGATCCTGGAAGAGCAGGGCAAGATGGCCCTTGGCGAAGGTGAAGCAGAAGAAGCTGCACCTGCAGGCGAGTGATGCCTTCAGCGTTCGGCGCTGATTGACGACGACATATACCGCCGCGACCCTGATGCCGGGCCGCGGCGGTTTTTCTTTCAGGAGAGTGATGTCATGCCACCAAAAAAGAATGACGGCGCAATCTTTATGCTGCTGGCCAAGGGAGGGCATCGTGAAGATGGTACTGAGGCCAACCCAGATCGGGGGTTCATTGTCTTCGTAAAGGCCCAGGATCTGGATGCTGCCCAGAGTGAAGCTCTTTCAGCTCTTCAAGAGCGCAACTGGCATGGCGTTGAGCTTTTGCGCGCCGGAGAAGTTGCAGAACGACCGGCGCAGGAGCCGCACGGCACAGCCTGGTTGGAGGCCAGTGAAGGCCGCCGTGGGATTATCGTGTACCAGGCAAACACCGGCGATGAAGGGCAGGGCGCAGCCTGAAGCCACGCCCTACAATGTGTACCGTCAATTGGAGTGCCCCTCGACGCCGCGCGCAATCTGCGCCTCCAGAACCGCCAGTTCAGCCATCACGTCACCATCAGACGAATCTTCGCCGTCCAGGTTGGACGGATCACGGTCAGCCAGGTCTCCATCGTCCGGTTCGATCAGGCCGATCATCGCGCCGGAGGCATCGCTCACCAGTGCAATCTTGCCAATACCAGGCAACTGCGTGACAGGGCGCGTGATCTCGCCACCGGCTTTCAAGGCGTCAGCCTCGGCCTGTTCGATGTCATCTACTTTCATGTAGGTCATCCAGTGGGAAGGGATACCCTTGAAGCGCGGTGCCGTGAGACTATACACGCCTCCTACGGTGCGTCCGTCCTTGCGGGCAATCCAGTAGGGTTCACCATCTGGCAGCGATACCTTCTCGAAACTCCAGCCCAGTGTACGCCGGTAGAAGTTTCGCGACTCGAGCGCGTTCCACGTATTGAGTTCGTGCCACCAGGTGTCGATTGTCTGGTCCATCAGACCCCTCCTGTCAGATGCGGAATCAGTTTGAATGTTTGATTTCCGCTATTGGTGATGCCGTCCCCTACACATTGGTCAGGGTGATTCACTGGCGGGGCGCTGATAAGGCACGATCAGGGCCATTATGGGCGCTGCTGGAGGTGAATGTGGCGAGGGTGCGTCAAAAGATGCTGAAAATATACGGATTTGGCTTGAAATTCCGATGATTTGAGCCTTGACGCGGTGGGGTCGCATGAGTATGTTCCGCCCAGTTTTCAAGGCGGCAGGCCGTAAGCGCTTATCGCTTAAACGTTGCCGTGAAAGCAAGCTGAGTCAGATCGGATCATGACTCTCAAGGCAAATGCCTTGAAAGTCCTCTGGATTTGAGACGCTGGGCACCCAAAGCAAAGGGGTGCATCAGCGTTTGTTGTTATGCGCGCAACGTTTCAGCGCTCGCGCACGATTTTTGTTGACCGTGACCAGTTCGAAGAGATCGAGAACTAGATGCCGACGATTAACCAGTTGATCCGCAAGCCGCGTGTTGCGCAGAAGACCCGCAACAAGGTACCGGCCATGCAGGAATGCCCGCAGAAGCGCGGTGTTTGCACCCGCGTCTACACAACCACGCCGAAGAAGCCAAACTCGGCCCTTCGCAAGGTGGCGCGTGTTCGTCTGACCAACGGCTTTGAGGTCACGAGCTACATTCCGGGTGAAGGCCACAACCTACAGGAGCACTCCGTGGTGATGATCCGCGGCGGCCGTGTCAAGGACCTTCCCGGTGTACGTTATCACATCATTCGTGGCGTGCTGGATACGCAGGGGCTGGCCAAGCGCCGTCAGCGCCGCTCCAAGTACGGCGCGAAGCGTCCGAAATAAGCGTTGGAAGAGGGTAGCTAAGCCATGTCACGCCGTCACCGCGCAGAGAAACGTGAAATCAACCCGGACCCGAAGTTCGGCGATCGCGTTCTGTCGAAGTTCATGAACAACCTTATGCTCGACGGCAAAAAGTCCGTCGCTGAGCGTATCGTGTATGGTGCGTTTGACCGCATCGAAGAGAAAATGCGCCAGGAACCGCTGACCGTGTTCCATCAGGCACTGGAGAACGTGTCTCCTGCTGTTGAAGTGCGCTCGCGCCGCGTCGGTGGTGCAACCTACCAGGTTCCGGTTGAAGTGCGCACCGAGCGCCGTCAGGCCCTGGCAATCCGCTGGCTCATTTCCGCTGCCCGCGGCCGCAATGAAAATACAATGGTCGAACGCCTTTCTGGTGAGCTTATGGATGCTGCCAGCAACCGCGGAACGGCCGTGAAGAAGCGGGAGGATACCCACCGGATGGCAGAGGCGAACCGCGCCTTCTCGCACTACCGCTGGTAATTCTGTTCAAAGGATCAATACGATGGCCCGCACGCACCAACTCGAAGACTACCGTAACTTCGGCATCATGGCTCACATTGATGCCGGCAAGACGACAGTGACCGAGCGTATCCTGTTTTACACCGGCAAGAGCCACAAGATCGGCGAAGTGCACGATGGTGCCGCGACGATGGACTGGATGGAGCAGGAGCAGGAGCGTGGAATCACCATCACCTCTGCTGCCACCACCACCGAGTGGCTCGGAAAGCGCCTGAACATCATCGACACCCCGGGCCACGTGGACTTCACCATCGAAGTCGAGCGTTCGCTGCGCGTGCTCGACGGTGCCGTTTGTGTGCTTGACTCCAACGCTGGTGTTGAGCCGCAGACCGAGACCGTTTGGCGCCAGGGCGACAAGTATAAGGTTCCGCGTATTGTTTTCTGCAACAAGATGGACAAGATCGGTGCTGACTTCGACAAGTGCCTGTCC
>JAWVYF010000190.1:0-5706 GCA_033722845.1 Anderseniella sp.
CCCTTGCCGGTCACCGCTTCGAAGCCTGTCACTTTTGCAGGCTGGATATCGCGCTCATCAGCCGCCGTCATGATCGCTTCAGCCAGCGGGTGCTCGGAAGCCTGCTCCAGCCCGGCTGCCAGCGCCAGCAGGTCATCTTCACCCGCCTTGCCCAGCACGGTGATGCCGGACAGCACAGGCTTGCCCTCGGTCAAGGTGCCGGTCTTGTCCACGACCAGCACATCCGTCTGGCTCAACCGCTCCAGCGCTCCGGCCTCTTTCACCAGCACACCGGCTTGTGCACCACGCCCCGTGGCCGTCATGATCGACATCGGCGTGGCAAGGCCCAGCGCGCAAGGGCACGCAATGATCAAAACCGATACTGCCGCCACAATCGCATAGGCGAGTGCGGGCGATGGGCCAAACGTCAGCCATGCAACAAAGGCGATGACGGCCACCGCCACCACCGCCGGCACAAAATAGCTCGCCACCTTGTCGGCCAGCCCCTGGATGGGCGCACGCGAACGCTGCGCCGATGCCACCATCTCCACGATCTGCGAGAGCATGGTTTCATCACCCACCTTGACCGCCTTCATTACGAACGAGCCGGTCT
The DNA here is from genome assembly GCA_033722845.1 of Anderseniella sp. Classification (GTDB taxonomy): domain Bacteria; phylum Pseudomonadota; class Alphaproteobacteria; order Rhizobiales; family Aestuariivirgaceae; genus Anderseniella. The sequence goes on from JAWVYF010000190.1 coordinate 593, forward strand.
TGTTCAACGTGCCGCCGGTTACATGATCACCTGCAGCCTTGGACACAGGGATCGGCTCACCCGTCAGCATGGCTTCATCAACGGTGCTGGAGCCCTCCGTTACCTCACCATCCACCGGAACCGCCTCGCCGGGCCGCACCCGGATCAGGTCGCCTGCCAGAATATTGTCCAGCGGCGCGTCATATTCCGAACCATCGTCATTGATCCGCCGCGCCGTCTTGGGTGCCAGGTTGATCAGCGCCTTGATCGCATCACCGGTGCGCTCACGCGCGCGCAACTCCAGCACCTGGCCCACAAAAACCAGCGCGATAATGACCACCGCTGCCTCGAAATAGACCGGTACCGTGCCCGCGTCCCCACGAAGCGAAGCGGGAAACACCTGAGGCGCCACGGTCGCCACCACCGAATAGGCAAACGCCGCTGCCACGCCGAGCATGATCAGCGTCCACATGTTGTAGTTGCCGGTCCTGAGCGAGCTCCAGCCACGCTCGAAGAACGGCTTTGCCGCCCACAGCACCACGGGCGTCGCCAGCGCCAGTTCGACGAATTGCGCCACGCGCTCGCCAAGCCATTCGCGCACCGGCAGGCCAACCATTGGCCCCATGGTGAGGACAATCAGCGGAATGGCAGCCGCCGCCGACACCCAGAGCCGGCGGGTAAAATCGATCAGTTCATGGTTGGGACCATCCACCGGGGCGCCCATCGGCTCAAGCGCCATGCCACAGATCGGGCAGGTGCCGGGGCCCTCCTGGACAATCTCAGGATCCATCGGACAGGTGAACGTGGTGTTCTTCGGCGCAGCCTTGGCTTTCAGCTTGTTCTTGCCGGTCAGGTAGAAAACCGGATCGGCCTCAAACTTGTGGCAGCACTTGGGATTGCAGAAGTGATAGGTCTCACCCTTCCACTCGTACGCCGGCTTGCCGGCGTTGAGCTTCACAGTCATACCGCAAACCGGGTCCATGGCGGTCGCTGATCCGGCTTCTGAAGCGTCTTGGGTCAAAGCATTCTCCACTGTCCCGAACTGAAGTTCAGTACATGGAGTTCACCCAGCCCGATGTCAAACCACGCACCGTGCAAACCAAGCTCACCCCGCTGCTCGCGCTGGCGAACCCACGGGAAAGTGCGCAGGTTGGCCAGAGAATGTTCAACGTTCGCCCGCTCAACGCACGTCTGGTACTGCGCATCGCTTTGCTGCGGTTCACGATCGACGAACCGCGCCACATCGCGAATCTGGGTCAGCCACTGGCCGATGAAGTCCCCGCTGCTGAGCGGACCGGCTTCGCTGACCACTGCACCAATGCCGCCACACCGGCCATGGCCCATGATCACCACGTGTTCCACGCCCAGTTCCAGAATGCCGTATTCAAGTGCGGCTGACGTTGAATGGTGCTTGCCGTCCGGCGCATAGGGCGGCACCAGGTTGGCCACGTTGCGCACCACGAACACCTCACCCGGGCTGGCATCAAAGACGATCTCGGGTGCGGCTCGCGAGTCACAACAGGCGATGATCATGATGGTCGGCTTCTGCCCGTCAGCCGCCAGCGCATCATACCGCTGCCGTTCACGCGGAAAGGCGTCGGTCCGGAAGGTGTTATAGCCCTGCTTCAGGCGGTCGGGAAATCTGTCTGGCATTGTGGCAGCCCTGTAGAGCGTATCGTCATCAGAAATGCCCGGCGCGTATAACCTGCACGTCGGACACGGATACGATACCGATATGCCGTTCAACCAGCGGCTTCAAGGCCTCCAGGATGGATGGCATGCGTTGAGCGTCGGTTATGCACACCACGCACACAATACGGCCAGAGTCGCCAAACGCATCATCGCGCTGCCAGTTGCCGCCATTACCCCGCCCGGCCAATGCAGGCAGCACCGTGTAACCGGTGGCCTCCGCGTGGTCCAGCGCATCTGTGACCCGGATCAGCGCAGGCGCCTCGATCATGATCTCGACGCGCTTCTTGGGATGGGTTTCGATGCTCATGTCACGGCCTCCGCAAGCCAGATGTACAAAGGTATGCCCAGCGCCAGGTTGAACGGGAACGTTACGCCAAGCGACAGGGTGAGATAGATCGACGGCTTGGCTTCAGGCAGCGCAAGACGCATTGCCGCCGGCACCGCAATGTAGGAAGCAGACGCGGCCAGGGTAATGAACAGCGCCGCACTGCCTGCCGTCAGCCCCATGAGTGCGGCAAGCCCCGCCGCCAGCAGGCCACCTACCACAGGCATGTACAAACCGAACGCGACAACGCTCAGCGGCAGCTTGCCCGCCCCGCCCCGCAAGCCCCGGCCAGCGATCAACCCCATGTCGAGCAGGAACAGGCAAAGTACGCCACGGAACGGATCGACAATGAACGGCGAGATCATCTCCAGCCCCTGCTCGCCCGTCACCATGCCGATAAGAAACGCGCCGGTAAGCATCAGCACCGAAGAGTTGAACGCGATCTCGCGCCACAAGTGACCGCTGCCTGCCGGGGCCTCTGCCTTTGCAGACTGGCCGCCACGGCCCGCCAGCATCAGGGCAGTAATGATCGCCGGGCTTTCCATCACCGCGGCAACGGCAATCAGGTAGCCATCATACTCAAGCCCGGCGGCAGCCACCGCCTGGGTGGCCGCAACGAACGTGACAATGGAGATCGAGCCGTAATGCGCCGCTACCGCCGCCCGGTCGATGCGCGACAGCGGACTGGTGGCACTCAACAGGGCGAACCCGATCAGCGGCAGGACGGCGGACACAAGCGCACCCGCGCCCAGCACCAGGAACAACGTCACGCTGGCGCCTGCCTTGGCAAGCTCCACCCCTCCTTTGAAGCCGATCGCCATCATCAGGTAGATGGCCATCGTCTTGGCAATAGCTTCGGGAATGTTGAGGTCGGACCGGACGAACGAGGCGAACAGCCCCAGCGCAAAGAACAGAACCATCGGCGAAAGCAGGTTCTGTTGCGCAATCTCGATCATGCCGGTCATGTCAGCGTGGTTACCTTCGCCGCGGGCAATGGCCCTGCACCTGGCTGCTCAGGCCAATGGTTGAACGTCTGAACGCCCCCTGACTGGCGCACCTTGGCAAGCAGGTCAAGGTCCACCTGTGCATGAACCCATTGCGGATTGTTCAGCTCACCCAGAGCCATCACCCCGCCAGCGGGAAAACCGGTATCGGACGCTGCATAAATGCCGGCCGACCCCACGTTCATCTCAACCGGCGGACACCACGGTGCAGGCCCCACCGTCGGTGAATGCACTGTGTAAACCTGGTTCTCCAGCGCACGCGCCATGCAGCCGGTCCGCACCCGCCAGTAGCCATGCTCGGTCTCGGTGTTGGACGGCGCCAGGATGATCTCTGCCCCGGCTTCGGCCAGTGCGCGGCTCAGCAAAGGAAACTCGATGTCATAGCAGATCACCAGCCCCACCTTGGCAAAGCCCAAGTCAAACACCTGCAGGCCCGAGGCTGGCCCGGCACACACCTTCCAAGGGTCGCGCTCCCATGGCGTCATCATCAGCTTGGCATACTCGCCCACCTTGCCGGACGGGTGGAACATGCGCGCCACGTTGGTCGCGCTCCCATCTGCATGGCGCACCGGGCCTGACGCGGCGACGATGGTCACGTCATGGCTGGCAGCAAGTTTCTTGTGCAGGTCCGCCTGCAGCTCCATGCGTTCCGATACCGCGTCGATGGCACCTTGAAGGTCTGCGGCAACCTCTGGCCCGGCAAGCGCGGCCAGTTCCATCGCGCCATATTCGGGAAACACCAGCAGCTTTGCATCTGTTGCCACGGCGTCCTCCACCCAGCGCGAGATCTTGTCCTCGTACTGGGCCTCGGACTGAAGCTCGTCCAGCGGGTACTGCGCAGCAGCAATGTTGAGAGTTTTGCTCACAGGCGTTTCATCCAGAATTGCATGGTCTTCGCGGTCTCCTCACTATCACCAACGTCCTTCCACGAATAGGTCGTGGTGATGCCCTTAGCCCTTGCGAACCCGCGCTTGGTCCAGAACCCATCGAGCGGCTGGTAGCCTTCCGGCCGCGCCGGATGATCGGCGGGCCGCACCACCGAGCAGAACGTGGCAAACTCGTACTCGCCGAACGAGCGTGCATGGGCCTCGCGCGCATCGAAGAACCTGTGACCCACGCCATGGCCGCGATACTCAGGCAACAACAGGCTCTCGGCGAAGTAGAACACCTTGGAGACGTCATATCCGGCGGCCTCGAACGGCGCGCGGAACTCGTCCGTCTCGCCAGCCATGGGCGCAGCCGTTGCCGCGCCAACGATGGTGTCACCGTCGAACGCCGCCGCCAGGAACGCCCGGTCCGCCGCCTTGAAGCGGGCGAGGTACTTTTCCTCGTACGCCAGGTCTCCGTCGTAAAGGTAGGGAAAGACTCGAAAAATCCGGATACGCAAATCGGCCAGCGCCGGGATCGCCGCGTCGAACTCAGCGCCGGTGAGCGGTTTGACGATAACTGACATACCACCTCTCCAAGGCGTCACCCCAGCGAAGGCTGGGGGCCAATAACCACGCTTCAGACCGTTGATGCATCCCATTGGATGCCAGCCTGCGCTGGCATGACGAGTTTCTACTTCTTACTTCCCTACCACCTGCCGGGTCCATTCGGGCAGGCTGTAATGGGTGGACACCCGCGTGATCTTGCCGTCCTTCACCTCGAAGAACGCGCCGACGCGAAGCTTGTAGGTCTGGCCCTTGGCCGGCGGCAAACCTTCGTCGGTGGCGAGGTACTTGCCCTTGAGGTTGAACTCGGCCGCCGCGCGCGCGCCATCGGTCGAGGTCATCACCACCACGTCCGACAGCTGCTCGTGATAGCAGCGGTGCATGTGGTCGAGAAACTCGGCGAACTTCTTCTTGCCACGGCGGCGCTCGCCCTGGCTCACATCATGCACGAAGCCTGCGCCCAGGCAGTCGAGCATGGTCGCGGTATCTTGGCTGTTGAAGGCGTCATAGTAGCGGGTGATGAGCTTGCGCGTTGCAGCTGCCGTCATGGTCCGGGTGCCCCTGTCGAGAATTGAAACGTTGGGCCCCCTATAACGCAGCCATCACTCTCCACAAAGATGCAAAGCGACGCGGCGAGTGTGCGGCGCGGCACGATGCTCGAACAGGTAGATGCCCTGCCAG
>JAWVYF010000191.1:0-5692 GCA_033722845.1 Anderseniella sp.
CAGCACTTGCCGGTTTGCCAAGCGATCACGCAACCGAAGCGGCCAGGCTTGGGCAGCAGGCCCAAGGCAGTCCAGGTTTTGCGCGCGAGCTCGCTGAAACGGGCGCAGGGCGAATCTTTTCCAGGTTCGCCCAGGCGGCAGAACGCGGCTCGATAGATCAGGCCACACGCATGCAGGTTGCAACAGAGCTGCATGGCAGGGGTACCGACGACCGGTTCAGGTTATTCTGCGGGCTTTTGGAGGGGTGGCTGGCCTCATCGGCGCGAGTGGCTGCGGCAACGCCGGCAACGGCAGCGCGCGCGCTGGCCCTGGCAGAGGCGCATGGCCGCATAGCCCATAGCATTCGTGAAACAAATGCCCTAAACCTCGACCGCCGCCTGACAATGCTGCAGGCGTTCGACCTGATCGACAAGGCCCGACGGCCATAAAGAAAAGAAGATGAGCGACAAGCCGACATATTACATCACCACTGCCATCTCTTACCCCAATGGCGCTCCGCACATTGGCCACGCCTATGAGGCGCTGGCCACCGATGCGCTGGCCCGGTTCAAGCGGTTGGACGGATACGATGTTTTTTTTCTGACCGGAACCGATGAACACGGCCAGAAGATCCAGCAGACGGCAGAGAAGCAAGGCAAATCGCCAGCCGAATTCGTTGATGAAATGGCCCCGAAGTTCCAGCAGATGGTAGAGGCACTGAACTGCTCGAACGATGATTTCATCCGCACCTCCGAGCCGCGCCACTACGAAACCGTGACCGAGTTGTGGAAGCGCATGGCCGCCAGTGGAGACATCTACCTGGACAAGTACGCCGGCTGGTATTCGGTGCGTGACGAGGCGTTTTACGGCGAAGACGAACTGGAAGACCGCGACGGCCAGAAGTTCTCGATCAAGACCGGCACACCGGTCGAGTGGGTTGAGGAAGAAAGCTACTTCTTCAAGCTGTCGGCTTACCAGGACAAGCTGCTCAAGCTCTACGCGGATCAGCCTGACTTTATCGGGCCAGATGAGCGCAAGAACGAGGTCGTCAGCTTCGTCAAGGGCGGCCTGAAAGACCTGTCCGTGTCCCGTACCACCTTTGACTGGGGCATTCCCGTTCCGGATGCACCGGGCCATATCATGTACGTGTGGGTGGATGCGCTGACCAATTACATGAGCGCAACCGGCTATCTCAGCGATGGCGCACGCAAGAAATACTGGCCGGCTGATGCACACATCATCGGCAAGGACATCATTCGTTTTCACACGGTCTACTGGCCAGCATTCCTCATGTCTGCCGGGCTGCCGCTGCCAAGGCACGTCTATGCGCACGGCTTCTTGTTCAACCGCGGCGAGAAGATGTCCAAGTCGGTTGGCAACGTCGTTGATCCGCAATCCATGATCGACCAGTACGGCGTCGATCAGGTGCGTTACTTTTTCCTGCGCGAAGTCCCGTTCGGCCAGGATGGTAATTACAGCCACGAGGCCATCGTCAACCGTGTCAATGCAGACCTCGCCAATGACCTGGGCAACCTTGCCCAGCGTTCACTGTCCATGATCGCCAAGAACTGCGACGGCAAGGTTCCGCAGCATGGCGAGTTCGCATCCGAGGATCGCGAGATCCTTGATGCTGCCTACGCCATTCTGGATGCCGCGCGAGACGAGATGGACCGGTTCCGATTGCACAAAGCGCTGGAAATCATCTGGAAGGTTGTCGGAGACGCCAACAGGTATTTCGCGTCGCAGGAACCGTGGGCGCTGAAGAAATCCGATCCGGAGCGGATGAACACCGTTCTCTACACGACGGCCGAAGTCATTCGCGTTGTGGCAACAGCGGCACAGCCCTTCATTCCCGATGGTGCCGCCAAGCTGCTCGACTTGTTGAGCGTAGATGAGATGCAGCGCCAGTTCCGCGTTTCTCAGGCCGCGTTGGTTCCTGGAACAGTGCTGCCCAAGCCACAGGGCGTCTTCCCGCGCTACGTTGACGAAACTGCTGATGCGTGAGCGAGCGGAGCAGGGGAGTGCCATGACACCACCGGCCATCGTCGACAGTCACTGCCATCTCGACTTTGATGTCCTCAGCAATGACATCGACGGCGTCATTGCGCGCGCCCATGAAGCCGGCGTGCATCTCATGGTGACAATCTCGACGCGCGTCAAACGCCATGATGCCATCCGTGCTATCGCCGAGGCGCACCCGGAGGTGTACTTTACGGTTGGAACCCATCCGCACAACGCCCATGAAGAGCTCGACGTAACTGCCCAACAGCTGGTTGAACTGTCCTGCCATCCAAAGTGCGTGGGCATCGGTGAAGCAGGGCTTGACTACTTTTATGACAACTCGCCGAGAGACGCGCAGGCACAGGGTTTCCGCACCCACATAGCAGCTGCGCGCGCCGCTGATCTGCCGATGGTCATACATTCGCGTGATGCTGAAGGCGATACCGCAGACATTTTGGACGATGAAATGGGCAAGGGGCCTTTCAAGCCGCTCTTGCACTGCTTTTCATCAAGCCTTGACCTGGCTGAACGCGGATTGGCGGCCGGTGCATACATGTCGTTTTCCGGCATACTGACGTTCAAATCTGCCGAAGGCATTCGCGAGGCAGCGCGCCTGTGCCCGCTTGAGCGAATGCTGGTAGAAACGGATGCACCGTACCTGGCCCCTGTGCCACACCGCGGTAAGAGCAACGAACCAGCTTTCACCGCCCACACACTGGCCCACCTTGCAGAGGTCAAGGGCGTCAGCATCGAAGACATGGCACGCATAACGTCCGACAACTTCTTCCGGCTTTTCTCAAAGGTGCCGCGACCCTCTCAATACGAGGCTGCCGCATGAGCCTGACGCTGACAATACTGGGCTGCGGTTCATCCGGCGGTGTACCGCGTGTTGGCAACAACTGGGGCCAGTGTGACCCAAACGAGCCGAAGAACCGCCGCCGGCGGTGCTCGGTGCTGCTTGAAAAGCGGGAAGGGGACGCCCTCACCCGTGTCCTCGTTGATACGACACCTGATCTGGTCTTACAGCTCAATTCAGTCAACGCCGGAACACTCGATGGTGTCTGGTACACTCATGAACACGCCGACCACACGCATGGCATTGATGATTTGCGCCAGGTCGCAATCAACATGCGTGAGCGTGTCAATGTTTGGGCAGACCATGCGACCGCTGAAATGCTGTTGAGCCGGTTCAGCTATTGCTTTCTGACACCGCCAGGCTCGTCCTATCCGCCAATTCTGGAAATGAACACCATTACAGCCGGTCAGGATGTCAGCACAGTTGGCGCTGCCGGCGCCATCACCGCCACGCCGTTTAGCGTCAATCATGGCGACATCGATGCGCTTGGCTTTCGCTGGGGCAACGTAGCCTACACACCGGACGTCAAGAACATTCCTGCCGACGTGACGCACCATCTTGAGGGACTGGACGTTTGGGTCATTGATGCGCTACGGCGCACACCGCATCCAAGCCATTTCAACCTTGATGACGCTTTGGGCTGGATCGAGCGCATGGCACCACGCCGTGCCATCCTCACCAACATGCATATCGATATGGATTTCCAAAGTCTTTGCAGTGAGTTGCCGGATGGTGTTGAACCAGCTTACGATGGGATGACGATCAGCGTTACCGGCACTTCAGGCTGATGTAACCAGACCTGGGCAAGGTAATAATATTCCATAATATATATTATGCGAATAACTGATGTGCTTGAATGGAGACCGCCATGGAGTTGAATGCAGACTTCTCGAAGCGTGCTGTAGTGCACGGCGCACAAACAGATTGGGTCGCCTCTCCCATGAAAGGTGTTGACCGGCGGATGCTGGACCGTATCGGTGATGAAGTCGCTCGCGCGACGTCCATCGTGCGTTACGCACCGGGCAGCCACTTTTCATCCCATGTTCATACCGGTGGCGAAGAGTTTCTGGTGATAGATGGTGTCTTCTCCGACGAACACGGTGACTTTCCGGCCGGCAGTTATATTCGCAACCCGCCGGATTCGAGTCATACGCCAGGCTCCGATCCCGGTTGCACCATTCTCGTCAAGCTCTGGCAGTTTGATCTGGCTGATCGCACACACGTGCGTATCGATACCAACAAGATGCGTGCTGTCCCTGCAGCCGCTCGGCCCGGGGTATTGATCATGCCGCTGTTTCACGATGAGCGAGAGGATGTGCGGCTCGAAATCTGGGAGGCCGGTGCCCAGATCGATCTCGATACGCCTGGTGGCCTTGAAGTATTCGTGCTTGAAGGAAGCTTCGTGGAAAACGGTGAAACTTTCCAGCCCCAGTCATGGCTGCGACTGCCCTGCAATGATAGGCTTGTTGCCACCGCAGGCAGTCAGGGATGCAAGGTATGGATCAAGGCGGATCATCTGAGCGAAACGCCAAGGGCACCGGCAACATAGACGCCGAACGCCCGGAAGACCTGCCAAAGCGTGATATCGCCACCCTGCTCGCCATCATGGCCGCGCTACGTACGCCGGTAACCGGCTGCCCGTGGGATCTGGAGCAGGATTTCAGTTCCATTGTGCCCTACACGATCGAAGAAGCCTATGAGGTCGCAGATGCCATAGAGCGCGCCGACATGGGCGATCTGTGCGAGGAGCTGGGCGACCTGCTGCTGCAGGTGGTTTATCACGCACAAATGGCCCGCGAGGACGGCGCATTCACCTTTGAGGACGTGGTTGAGGCCATCAACACCAAGATGGTCCGCCGTCATCCCCACGTGTTTGGAGATGACGCAGCGCGATCGGCAGGCGTTACCAAGGGTTTCTGGGAACGTATCAAGGCTGAGGAACGAAAGGGAACGGATAAGGAGCACAAACGCTATCTGGATGGCATACCCCTCGCCCTGCCCGCCTTGACACGCGCGCTGAAACTGCAGAAGCGCGCCGCAAAGGTTGGGTTTGACTGGCCGGACGTGTCGCACGTGCTCGACAAGGTTGTCGAGGAATCGCACGAACTTACCGAAGCCCGCACCACACTCTCAAAAGAACGTCAGGAAGAGGAATTTGGCGACCTGTTGTTCGTGATGGTCAATCTGGGCCGCCACCTGGGGCTTGATGCCGAGGAAGCCCTGCGCAAAGCCAACGCCAAGTTCACACGGCGTTTTTGCCAGGTTGAAGACAAGCTGAACGCCAGCGGTTCCAGTCTTGAGCAAGCAAGCCTTGAGGACATGGATAAGATCTGGGACGAGGTGCGTGCCACCGACAAGCAGAATCAGCCGTCCTGAGCGCGGTCAGCTTCGGTGTTCAACGGCTTCAATCGCTCTCCCAGTTGCTTTACCGCAGCGCCTGCATGACGCGGCTCAAAACGGGCTGTAAGCTTGATGCGTCCAGTCTCGGCGTCGTCGTGCCGGTCCAGCACCTCACCGTGACCATATATCCACGCCAGCTCTGCACCATCCTCGGGCGCAAGTTGCACACTGTACACCGGGTTGTCGTGCGCAAGCGCCGCTTCTATCCGCTCAAGCAGCTTGTCCACGCCCTCGCCCGTTACCGCCGACACCGGAACAACCCGGGACGCACCGTCAGCCGCGTCCACGAGGCTCGCCCGTTCGTCTGCCGACAACAGGTCGATCTTGTTCCACACCTCAATCATGTCATCGCGGGCCTTGTCGGCCACCCCGAGGTCTTCCAGTACCGCCAGCACATCACCGGCCTGTTCTTCGGTTTCCGGATGCGAGATATCGCGCACATGCAGAATGACATCG
>JAWVYF010000192.1:0-5691 GCA_033722845.1 Anderseniella sp.
GCGAGCCTCGATGCCTGCGTCCTCGTGCCGGAACACCGGCAGGCCGAAGGTCGCCGCGGTTATGAACAGGTCGCACTTGACCACTTCGAACGGCGCGCAGGTCGGAGCGCCTGCCCGCTTGGTGTCGCCCGACACCACGGCCCGGTAGCCCTTCCAGTCGAGAATGACTTGCGCTGCGCCCAGAATGTGCCCGGCTGGCGCCACCGACACGTCCACGCCATTGATGGTCACGATTTCGCCCGGCTCAACGGCTTGCAGCGAGCCGCCAGCACGCTCGCCATAGCGCACCTGCATGATCGACAAGGTTTCAGGGGTAGCCAGCACATGGGCATTGCCGGGCCGGGCATGATCGGCATGGCCATGGGTGATCACCGCCCGGTCCACGGGGCGGACGGGGTCGACGTAAAAGCCTCCCGGATCGCAATAGAGACCGTTGGGCGTGGGGTAGAGCCATGTGGCCGGGTCGCTTTTGGACTTGGTGGTCATGCTGGTAGAACGCTACGCGGCGGTTCTGGTTCAGGCAAATGCTTCGCGCTCGAGTGCGGGCAGCCGCCAGTAGAGCGTTGCGCCGCGCAGGATGAAGAACAGGCACATGGCCAGCCAAAGGCCGTGATTGCCAAACGCGGAGACCAGCGCATATCCGGCCAGGATGTAAGCCCCGAAGGCAACGATCATCATGTTGCGCATGTCGCGGGTGCGGGTAGCGCCAATGAAGATGCCATCGAGCTGGAAACAGGCCGCGCCCAGAAGCGGCGTCAGAGCGGCCCACAAAAGGTAATGCCGGGCGGTGGCGCGGACTTCTTCGTTGACCGACATCAGGTCGATGGCCCACGGGCCGGCCAGCGCGATGGCAAGCGACAGCACACCGCCCGTAACAAGCGCCCACAGGCTTGAAACCCGGACGGCCCGCATGAACCTTTCACGCTTGCGCGCACCGACGGCATGACCGACGAGGGCTTCGGTGACGTTGGCGAACCCGTCGATCATGTAGCTGCCGATGGAGAAGAAATGCAGCAGGATGGCGTTGGCCGCCAGCGTGACTTCGCCGAGCTTGGCGCCTTGTGCGGCGAACCACGAGAAGCCGAAGGTCAGCAACAGCGAGCGCACCATGATGTCGGAGTTGACCAGCACCATGCGCCTGATCTTCTCCCGGTCAAACACGCGGGTGCGCGACGGACGTTCGCCATCTGCCTTGAGAAAGCGCCACACCACGGCCATGCCGACAAAGGCAGCGGAAACCTCGGCGATCAGCGTGCCATAGCCAATGCCTTCGGTGGCCATGCCGAACTTCAATACGAACAGTGCGTCCAGCACCATGTTGACCAGATAGAGCCACAGCTGCACGAGCAGGGCCGAGCGCATTGCGCCAATGCCGATCAGCCAGCCGAGGATGGCATAGTTGGCCAGCGCAAACGGGGCTGACCAGATGCGGATCGAGAAATAGGTTTTCGCTTCGCGCTCCACATCAGCGGAGGCTTCAATGGCCCAGAACGCAACCTGGGAAAGTAACGGGGAACAGGCCAGCACGACGAGACCCAGTGCGCCAGCCAGCAGCAAGGCGCGATAAAAGATCGCCGTCAGCTCCTTGCCGTCATTGGCGCCCCAGGCCTGTGCGGCTATGCCTGACGTGCCCATGCGCAAGAAACCGAACGCCCAGTAGACCAGGTTGAAAATCATCGCGCCGATGGAAACCGCACCTATATAGTGCGGCTCGGGCAGTTGCCCGATCACCGCCGTATCGACAATGCCGAGCAGCGGCTGGGAGACGTTGGCCAGCATGATAGGCACCGCCATCGCGACGACGTATCTATGGGTGATCGGGGTCAGTGTGTGGCTGGCTGGAGTCATGGACCGCATTGGCCTTGGGCATTACAGCATTGTCAACTGACAGCACAGCCAGGGACGTATACGCCTGGGGCATGGACACGATGGCCGAACCAGAAACAGCCGCAATCACCGGCCTGCCCGAGCCGTTTGCCGGGTGGTTTGCCACGCGCGGCTGGCAGCCCCGGCCGCACCAGCTTGCCATGTATGCGCAGGTGTCTGCAGGCAACTCGGCCCTGCTGATCGCGCCGACCGGCGGCGGCAAGACGCTGGCCGGTTTTCTGCCGTCTCTGGTGGACCTGTCGCAAGGTGCTTCCGGCAAGGGCCTGCACACGCTCTACGTCTCACCGCTCAAGGCGCTGGCGGTGGACATTGCCCGCAATCTGGAAACCCCGGTCACAGAGATGGAACTGCCCATCCGCATCGAGTCGCGCACCGGCGATACGCCTGCCCACAAGCGTCAGCGGCAAAAGACCAACCCGCCGGACATCCTCATCACCACGCCGGAGCAGGTGTCGCTGCTGATGGCACAAGAGGGTGCAGAACACTACTTCGCCAACCTGAAAACCATCATCCTCGACGAGCTTCACGCACTTGCCCCCACCAAACGCGGCTGCCTGCTGGCGCTGGCGATTGCCCGGCTGGAGACGCTGGCACCGGGGCTGAAACGCATCGGCCTGTCGGCAACCGTTGCCGAGCCGGACAGCCTTCGCGCCTGGCTGATGCCGCAACGCGAGGCCGGGGTGGAAGACCTGGCCAGTTTCGTGGAAGCGCGTGGCGGGGCCGAGCCGGACCTGACCATACTCACCCCCGGTGAAGAGCGCATGCCCTGGTCAGGGCACTCTGCGGTGTATGCGCTGCCCGCACTCTATGAGGCGTTGAAGCAGGCGCACATGGCGCTCATTTTCACCAATACCCGCTCGCAGGCTGAGCGGCTGTTCCACGAACTGTGGACAATCAACGAAGACGCACTGCCGATTGCCCTGCACCACGGGTCGCTGGATGTGTCGCAGCGGCGCAAGGTTGAAGCGGCCATGGCGGCAGGCAGCTTGCGCGCGGTGGTGTGCACGTCCACCCTGGACCTTGGCATCGACTGGGGCGACGTTGACCTGGTCATCAATGTGGGTGCACCGAAGGGATCAAGCCGCATCCTGCAACGGATCGGCCGGGCCAACCACCGCTATGACGAACCTTCCCGCGCGCTACTGGTGCCGGCCAACCGGTTCGAGGTGCTGGAGTGTGAAGCAGCGCGCGCGGCCGCACGTGACGGCGCGCAGGATGCTGAAGGCCCGGCGCAGCTCAAACGCGATGTGCTGGCCCAGCACATTCTCGGTTGCGCGGTGGCTGCACCCTTTCAACCCGACGCGCTTTACGAAGAGATCACCTCCGCCTGGCCATATCGCGACCTGCCCCGGGAGGACTTCGACCAGGCGGTGGATTTTGTGTCCACCGGCGGATACGCCCTGAAGGCCTATGAACGCTACGCCAAGCTGAAGCAGATGCCGGATGGCCGCTTGCGGTTGGCCCATCCTCGCCTTGCGCAAGCCTGGCGGATGAACGCCGGCACCATCGTCGAGGCGGAAATGCTGAAAGTGCGTCTGGCGTCGCGGCGCAAGTCTTCTGCCGGCAAGCCGTTGCAGAACTGGCGCGGAAAGGTGCTGGGCGAAGTGGAGGAATGGTTCGTCGAGCAGCTGTCGGTGGGCGATACATTTCTGTTTGCCGGCCAAGTTTTGCGGCTGGAGGCGGTCGAGGAACTGAACGCCTACGTCTCGCGGTCGTCTGCCACCGAGCCAATGATCCCGTCCTATCAGGGCGGAAAGTTTCCGCTGTCGACCTACCTTGCCTCGCGAGTACGTCAGATGCTGGCCGAACCAACCAGCTGGGGCAGCCTGCCGGAACAGGTGCGCGACTGGCTCAACGTGCAACGGTGGAAATCCGTCCTGCCACGGCCGGACGAGATGCTGGTGGAAACCTTCCCGCGGGCCAACAAGAACTATCTGGTGTGCTATCCGTTTGATGGGCGGCTGGCGCACCAGACGCTGGGCATGTTGCTGACCCGGCGGCTGGAGCGGGCCGGCATGAAACCGCTGGGCTTCGTGTGCAACGATTATGCATTGTCGGTCTGGTGCCTGCGCGACGTATCGCTCGCCATCGAGACGGGGCATCTGTCTCTTGCGCAGCTGTTCGATGAAGACATGCTGGGCGACGATCTGGATGCCTGGCTGGCTGAATCGATGCTGATGAAGCGCACCTTCCGCACCTGCGCCATCATTGCGGGGCTGATCGAGAGGCGCTGGCCAGGGCAGGAAAAGTCGGGCCGGCAGATGACCGTCTCCGCCGACCTGATCTATGATGTGCTGCGCTCCCACCAGCCGGACCACTGGCTGCTGAAAGCTGCTTGGGACGATGCCGCTTCCGGGTTGATCGACGCGCGCCGTCTGGCGCAGATGCTGGCGCGCATCAAGGGGCACATCATCCACAAGCCGCTCGACGCCGTGTCGCCGCTGGCAGTGCCGGTGATGCTTGAGATCGGCCGCGAACCGGTTTATGGCGAGGCCAATGACGCTCTCCTTGCAGAAGCCGCCCGGGACCTTGAATCCGAGCTCATCGACGAAGCCATGCGGCTCGTGTGAGGCGGCCATGATGCAGCTTGCCGGCGTTGAACTGCTGCCATGTCTGTCAGGTGCGGTTTACGTGCCGGCTTATGAGGCACTGCTGGTTGCCGACCTGCACCTGGAAAAGGGATCCTCGCGCGCCCATCGGGGCGTGCACCTGCCACCATACGACACCCGCGCCGGCCTTGCCGCCCTCGACCGCGCCATCAGCCATTGGCAGCCCACACAGGTGTTGCTGCTGGGTGACAGCTTTCACGATGCCGGCGGGCCGGAGCGAATGCCGCCGGAAGACCGCGCCACGCTGGACCGGCTGGCAAAAGCGGCAAATCTTACATGGTTGTCCGGCAATCATGATCCGGACCTGCCGGCGCATCTGCCCGGCAGCCGCGTCAACGAGGTCGCGCTTGGCGCCATAACCCTGCGCCATGAGCCGTCACCAGATGCCAGTGCCGAGATCGCCGGTCACCTGCACCCTGTTGCCGTCATCAGCAGGCGGGGGCGGCGGGTGCGTGCGAAGTGCTTCGTGCTGTCGCCTCGCCGTCTGATCATGCCGGCCTTCGGCGCCTTTACAGGCGGGCTGGATGTACGCCATGACGCATTCCGGCCATTACTGCCAGGCGATCATTTCAGGGTGACAATGATCGGCCGCAGCGCGCTGCATACCCTGCCAGGCCGTGCCGTTCTCTAGCTGATGGTCAGGCGGGCAACCAGACCGGCCACCAGCGCCAGTACCGCACCGGTGGTGAGGATGGCACGCAAGGTTGCAAACCACGGCGGTAGCCGGCGGTTCTGGGCGGCCTGAACATCCCACGCACCTTGCAGCAGAAATGCACCGATCAGCAGTACAAGACCCACCGTGGCGGGCAGCACCAACGCGGCAAACCCGGCCAGCGACGGCAGCACCGACAGCACGAACAGGGTCGACTGAAGCGGTCCACGCGGCAGTTTGAGGGCCGCACCCCAGCGTATGCCACCCAGGAACGACAGGATGACGGCGGCATAGACCATCTGCAAAAGAGCTGCCCGGTCGGCCGTGATCGGGTTCCCGGTCATCATGGGCAGCAATGGCACGGCGAACGGCAAAAGGCCGGCCAGCCCAAGCCATAGGGCCGGTGCAGGAATTTTTCCGACAGCTTCGGAGAACCGCATGACATGCCGCCCTGACAAATGAATTAAGCGACGCAACCTTACCACGGCTGGCGGGCCTGCACAGGTTTTCTGTTGCAGCGCCTGCGGGCTTTGCAATGCCTGA
>JAWVYF010000193.1:0-5658 GCA_033722845.1 Anderseniella sp.
ACGCCTGAGGACCGCCTCAATGGCACCCGCCAGCTGATGCAGACGCTGGTCAAGCTGGCTGGCGCAGAAGGCTGAGGTCAGCCGCCTTGCGGATCAGGCGTTGCCGGCGGGCAGGGTGCGTTCGCGCGCCACTTCCTGGATTGCCTGCGCAATCACTTCCGGCTCACGCGCGCCCATCACGGCATACCGGTTGCCGACGATGAACGCCGGAACGCCGGTCACGCCCATGTGCTGGATCTTGGCAATCTCGGCTTGCGTTTCGGCCTTGTCGGTATCGCCGGCCAGCAGGTGTTCAACCACCGCCCGGTCAATGCCTGCCTCGACAGCGGCATCAGCCAGCACCTTCTTGTCGGTCAGGTTTGCGCCCTCTACGAAGTAAAGCTGGAACAGTCGCTCCACCACGGCATCCTGAACGCCTTCCGCCAATGCCCAGCGGATCACCCGGTGCGCATCAAGCGTATTGGGTGAAATGGAGATCTTCTCGAACTCGAAGGGAATGTTCTCTGCCTTTCCGGCATCGCGCACAGGCTGGTACACCTGGGCCGCGTCTGCATCGGAACCAAACTTGTTGCGCAGGTATTCCTGCCGGTCCATGCCGGTTTCGGGAATGGTGTGGTCCAGCTGGAATGGCCGCCAGCGAATATCCACCTCAATGCCCGGCAGCATGGCCAGTGCCTTTTCCAGCCGCCGCTTGCCGATATAGCACCACGGGCACATCACATCCGAGATGACATCAATCTCGATCGGGCCCTGGTCTTCCTGCGTCGCATCATCCGTCATTTGCGTGATCCCTGAACTGTTTCAGCAGCGAGCCAAGCGCCTTGCGCCGGATCTTGCCATTTGGCGTTTGTGGCAGCTCTTCGCAGAAGAACACCTGTCTGGGCACCTTGTAGCGCGCCAGCGAGTCCGCTGCAAAAGCCAGCAGTTCAGATTCCGTCACAGTTTCGTGTTCGCGGCGCACGATGAACGCCGTCACCAGCCGAATACCGGGGTTGATTTCGACCTCGGTCACGCCTGCCTGTTGCACCGCCGGGTGGCGCATCAGCGCGTTCTCCACCTCCAGCGGCGAAATGCGATAGCCGAACGAGGTCATCACATCGTCATTGCGGCCCTCATACCACAGGTAACCATCATCATCGAAGTGCCCCAGGTCACCGCCGATGAACCAGTCACCCCGGAAAACATCTTCATAGTCTTCCTCACGATTCCAGTATCTGAGCATCATGCCAGGGTCTGAGCGGTGAATGGCAATCAGGCCGGTTTCGCCGGGCGTCAGCGGTGTGTCGTCGCCGTCCACCCGCAAGATCGTCACGCTGCGTCCGGTCTGCGGCTTGCCCGGGCTGCCGGGTTTCACCGGCGTCGTGGGCGATGACGAGATGTAGGTCGATATCTCGCTCATGCCCAATGCCTCGTACAGGGGAACGCCGGTGGTGTCCTGCCATTCAGCCATAAGGGCAGGGGGCATGGCCTCACCCGCCGTCAGACCGTGGCGCAATCTGCCCATAATCTCAGGCGAAATCCCGCCATCAGACAGCATCTGCCGGTACAAGGCAGGCACCGAGGCCATGATCGTGGGTTGAAGCTCATCAATCAGCCTGAGCCAGATGCTGCGGTCACGCGGGCCGATATAGACAATGCTGGATGCGCCGTTGGCCCACGGATCGAACAGGCCGGTGCCGAGCGTATAGGTCCAGTTGAATGCACCGGTATGCAAGAGCACGTCATCAGGGGTGATGCCGTACCAGTCCTTGTACATCGGCCGGCGGCCCCACACCGCGCGCTGTGCGTGCAATACACCCTTGGGCGTGCCGGAGGTGCCGGAGGTGTAAACCATGTAGCCGGGTTGCTTGGCAGCGGTATCGGCATAGTTGCCGCGCGGCCCCGCCTTGAAGGCTTTCAAATCAGCAGGGCCCACAACCGTCACAACGTCATTGAGCGGCGGCAGCTCAAGCGTTCCGTCATGAACCACAGCGGACGCACCGCTGTCCTGGATCATGAAGTCGGCTTCAGCGGCTGACAGCATGGAAGACGCCGGTATGGGCACCAGGCCAGCCGCATTGGCGGCAAAGAACACGGCGGCATAGTCGAAACTGTTGCCCATCCGGATGAACACGCGCTCGCCGCTCTGCAGCCCGAGCAGGTCAAACGCGCTGGCAAGGCGCAGCACGGTATTCTCGATTTCGGCATATGTCAGGTGCTGAAAGCTCGACCCGTTGGCGATCGTCAGTGCAACCTTGTCCGGTGTGTGGCGTGCCGCAGTGGCAATGCAATACCGCGCAAGATTGAGCCGTTCCGGTGGCAGTTCACCGCTAAAGCCGGCGTTCATTCGGGGGCAATCCATCCGGTTTCGGTGCGAAAACCGTACAGGGAAGGCTTGTCCGGACGCTTGACCTTGTTCCACCGGGCCACCCACTGACCCGGCGCGTGAAACAGTTGCAGCACGTAGTGGCCTTCCAGCAACAGCCGGTCCAGCCCGCGCGCTGCATCCTCGAATGCCGCCTTGTCGCGCGCTGCCAGCAGTTCGGCAATCATCTTGTCAATGGCCGGGTCGTCGGCGCCCATGTAGTTGCGCGTGCCCTCCTGGGTGCGCCCGGCGGTTCCCCAATAGAAAGACTGCTCGTTGCCCGGCGACAGGGAATTGTACCAGGTGAACGGGATCATATCGAAATCATAGGTGTTCAGCCGCCGCTGGAACTGGGCCGAGTCAATCTGGCGGATGTCCATCTGCACCCCGATCACCCGCAACATCCGCTGCCAGGCCAGTGCAATGCGCTCCTGTTGGCGGCTGGCCACGACGATCTGGAAAGAAAACGGCTCTCCGGCGGCATTCTGCAGGCCGCCATTGGCTGCTCTCCACCCTGCTTCATTCAGCAGTTTCAATGCTTTGCGGAGGTTCTTTCGATCACGGCCCGAGCCGTTTGAGGCGGGCAGGCGGTAGCTGCCATCGAGGATCTCCGGCCGGATGTCTGCACCCGCCCGCTTCAACATCTCAAGCTCGTTGTCTGTTGCCGGGTTGCCAATGGCGCTCAGGGTGGAGCCGGAGAAGAAGCCCTGCGTGCGCTCCATCTTCGAGTGGAACAACTGCTCGTTGATCCACTTGAAATCAAACGTATGAATGAGCGCTTCGCGCACCCGCTTGTCGGCAAAGATCGCGCGGCGGGTATTGAACACCAGCGACCAGGCCGGGTTGGGCAGGCCAACCTCCACCTGTTCCAGTGTAACCGGCTGGCCTTCAAGGTCGGCATACCCCACCGCCCACCGCGATGCGTCCGTTTCGGTGCGCAGCAGCGCTTCACCTTTCTTGAAGGCCTCGAAGGCACCCTGCATGTCACGGTAAAAGTCGTAGCGGATGGTGTCGTAATTGTATTGGCCGCGCGCCTGCGGAAGGTCCTTTGCCCAGTAGTCCGGGTTGCGCCGGAAAATGATGTGGTCCCCGGCATCTACGGTATCGAAGGTGTACGGACCGGAGCCAACCAGTTTGTCCAGCGTGGTTTGCTCGAAGTCGCGGGCCTCAAAGATATGCTTCGGCAAGACCGGCATCAGCCCCAAAATCAGCACCAGTTCGCGGTCGCCCGGTTCAAGCTCCATGCGCACGGTCAACTCGTCCGGCGTCTCGATCTTGCGGACTTTGGCATAATAGGTGCGGTGGTTGGGCCGTCCGCTGTCGCGCAGCGTTTCCAGCGAAAATACGATGTCGTCGGCACGTACCGGTTCCCCGTCGGAGAATTTCGCCTTCGGATTGACCTTGAACGTCACTGCCGTGCGGTCTTCGTTCACGTCAATGGTTTCGGCAATATGTCCGTACAGCGTGAACGGCTCGTCGCGCGAGCGCATCAGCAGGCTTTCGAATACCAGATCTCGCACCTGCCACACCGGCTGGCCCCGGATGATGAACGGATTGACGCTGTCAAAGCTGCCAACCAGTGCCTCGCGATAGGCACCGCCCTTGGGCGCATCCGGGTTTACATAGGAAAAATGCGTGTAGTCCGCGCCCAGCGCGGGATCGCCCTGCATGGCAATCGCGTGGCGCGGTTCGGCCTGTGCCGGCAGGCACAGCGCCAGCGCCCAGAAAGCGCACAAGACGACAACCTGAAAGTAAGCCTTCATGACCGGATTCTGTGCCGGGATTCGCGGCAAAAAGCGACCCCGGAATGTGCTGTGCTCGGTTGCAACAGATGATGCGCTCAGTGCGCTGCGTTGAGGCGTGGCAGATAGGCGTGCTTGTCCGGATCGTAGGTTTCGAAGAACTCGGGGATCTGCGGATGGCGCACCGGGCTGCCGGCATCATCGACCAGCAGGTTCTGCTCCGAGACGTAGGCGATGTACTCGGTTTCCTCGTTCTCGGCGAGCAGGTGATAGAACGGCTGGTCCTTCGACGGACGGATTTCCTCCGGGATCGACTCCCACCATTCCTCGGTATTGTTGAAGGTGGGATCAACGTCGAAAATGACACCGCGAAACGGAAACAGCCGGTGCTTGACCACCTGTCCGATGCCGAATCGCGCATTTCTGTTGATCGTCTCCATGACGCAATATCTGCATGCAATTGCGGCCACATTCAAGCGTCAGGCCACAGATTTAATCTTGCCGGGTGCTGGTTACAGCCCGTAGGCAGCAGCCATTTCCGGATCCTTGGCCGCCACAAGCCGGGCCAGGTCGGCAATCACCTTTGCCTGTTTCCAGGTCGCATCATCCTGCATCTTGCCGTCAATCATGACCGCGCCTGTTCCATCAGGCATGGCGTCCAGAATGCGCAGCGCAAATTTCACTTCCTCAACGTCGGGCGAGAACACCCGTTTGGCGATATCGACCTGGGTCGGGTGCAATGACCATGCGCCCAGGCAGCCTTGCAGGAACGCATTGCGGAACTGGGCTTCGCAGGCGTCAGGATCGGAGAAATCGCCAAACGGGCCATAAAACGCCTTGATGCCGTTGGACTGGCAGGCATCGACCATCTTCGCCACCGTGTAGTGCCACAGGTCCTGCTGGTAGAACGCGCGGTTTGCGCTGTCACGCTGACCGTTGCCGGCATTGTCGGCCAGCACGCCATAGGCAGGGTGTCCGCCGCCAACGCGGGTGGTCTTCATGCCGCGAGAGGCGGCCAGGTCTGCCGGGCCCAGCGACATACCGTGCATGCGCGGGCTGGCGGCAGCGATGTCTTCCACGTTCTTCACGCCTTGCGCGGTTTCGAGAATGGCGTGGATCATGATCGGCGTCTTTATACCGGCTCGTGCTTCGAGCTGCGCCAGAAGCTGGTCCAGGTAATGAATGTCCCAAGCGCCTTCCACCTTGGGTAGCATCATCACATCGAGCTTGTGACCGGCTTCCAGCACCACCTTGGTGATGTCGTCCAGCGCCCACGGGCTGTTCAGGCAGTTGATGCGGGTCCACAGGCCGGTGTGCCCATAATCATGCGCCAGCGCCATCTCGATAAACCCGTCACGGGCGGCTTCCTTGGCATCTGCGGGAATGGCGTCTTCAAGGTTGCCCAGGATCACGTCCACCTTGGAAATCAGGTCCGGCACCTTGGCGCGCATTTTCTCGATCTGTGGTGGCAGGAAGTGGATCATCCGCTCCAGCTTGACGGGCACTTCGCGCATGGGCTCGGGCGCGCCGATCGCGAGCGGCTTGTAGAACTGGCTTGGAAGTTTCATCGGC
>JAWVYF010000194.1:0-5646 GCA_033722845.1 Anderseniella sp.
GTCATGGAGCAGCTGCCGAAGGGCATGACCTTCTTCGCCAACAACACAGCCGGGATCGAGCTGGCCGAAGAAATCTGCAATGCCGTGGAATGTGCCGAGCAGGTGCGTTATGTCTGCACCGGCTCGGAAGCCGACATGTACGCCATGCGGCTGGCCCGCGCTTATACGGGGCGCGAAAAAATCCTCAAGTTCGAAGGCGGCTATCACGGCATGTCGGCGGAAGCACAGATGAGCCTCGCGCCGTCGAAGCTGGTGAACTTTCCGCTGGCCGTGCCGGACTCACCCGGCATCCCGCAAGGCGTGCGAGATGCCATGCTTGTCGCCCCCTTCAACGACATCGACTCCGCCCGCTCGATCATTGCCGAGCATGCGCATGAGATTGCAGGCATCATTGTTGAGCCGTTCCAGCGCATCCTGCCGCCGGCCCCCGGCTTCCTTGCCGCGTTGCGCGAGGAATGCGACCGGCACGGCATCGTGCTGGTGTTCGACGAGATCGTCACCGGCTTCCGGTTCACCTATGGCGGCGCGCAGGACTATTACGGCGTCGTGCCGGACGTGTGTACGCTGGGCAAGATCATCGGTGGCGGCTTTGCGCTGGCCGCCATTGCAGGGCGCGCCGGCATCATGGCGCATTTCGACAAGGCCAAGGTAGGCGCAGACGGCTTCCTGATGCAGCTGGGCACCCTGTCCGGCGCACCGGTTTCGGCGGTTGCCGGCCTGAAAACCATGGAAGTGCTGCGCCGCGACGGCCAGTACGACAGGCTCAAGACCAATGGCGAACGGCTCATGGCCGCTTTCGCAAAGCACCTGTCAGCGGCAGGCCACGACCACCAGATCGTCGGCGAGCCGTGGCTGTTCGATGTCTTGTTCACAGGCAAGCCGGTGAAGGACTATCGCGACGTGATGCAGGCCGATGCCGCGAAGAACGCGCGCTTCAACGCCACCTTGCGCCAGCATGGCGTGTTCAAATCGCCGGGCAAGGTGTACCCGTCACTGGCGCTGACGGATGACGATCTGGCGCTGGTTGACGAGGCGATCGCTCACGCTGCAGCATCGCTTTAGGGCAGCTGGGGCGCCTGGACCAGCATGGCGGCATGGTCCACGTCTCGGGTCCATACGGCCGCTGCCAGCAACGGTGTGAGACCCACCTTCGTGGCATGCGGCGCGAACGGTTCATGCCAGATCGTTTCGCCCGGCTCGTGCGGTTGAAACGGGCCGTCACGCAGCTGCCACTCACTCTCGCCGGAGAGGATCCAGTACAGCTCGGGAGCCGGGTGCGAATGGCGCAGGTAATGCAGACCGGGGCCAAGCAACAGCAGCGTCAGCAGAAAATCGTCACCGGGCCAGATACCGTCGGGGCCGATGATTTCGGCATAGGCATAGTTGTTCATGTAACCGGGCTGACCCATCGCTTCGTCGGAATAGTTCGGGTTCTGCTTCCAGTGCAGGTCGTCTTCCAGCGCCGCAATGGCGGCGGCAAGGTCTGGTACCGACAACAGGCTTGCTGCAACCGCATCCGGCAGGAAGCGGCATGCCGGCAACCGGCGCACCTGCGGCACCTGTGCCGCTTGCGCAGAAGTGTCCTGCCCGCCCAGCCGCGCAAGCACTTCGTCCACGCCCTCCTCGCCGGCATTGCCAGCCTGAAGCGAACCGGTGAATGCCCGCAGGAACCAGTGTCCTGTGTCAACAATGTGAGGTGTCATGATTGCCCCTGCCCCCGGAAAATCTGCCCCAAGTCCTGCCCGGCCTTGTTGATAGCGCGGGCACAACCATCTGGAACAGCAAAAACCCCCGGCAGTGTTAATGCCGGGGGAAAGCGCCATCAGGTCCGGGAGGGAGTCTTTATGTCAGAGCCTGATGGCATCGTTGGGCTGATTGGCTTCATCGGCTTCAACCGGCCGTTCTGTACGCAGCCGGCTCGGCAGCACAAAAGCGATGATGATGAAGATTGCACCGAGCAGGATGCCAATGGCTTCGCCAGAGACGCCGTCCATCAGCGCGGGATAATCAGTCCCGGCAATCTTGCCCACCGTGGTCTTGCCGCCGGCAATGCTGTCCAGCACGCCGGTGCCTTTTACCCAGGCATAGCTGCCCATGTAGGCGGCCGCGCCCAGCAGCCCGCCGGCGGTAAAGAACAGCGCGTCCTTGCGGCCCGTCGCGGCAGCCGCAAGACCGGTGCCAGGGCAATAGCCTGCCGCAGCAAAGCCCAGGCCCAGCAGCGCACCACCGATGATCACACCGGCATAGGCGGTCTTGACGCTCAGGTGGCCGGGATCGATCACACCGGCGAGCAGGCCCGCAAACAGCACCACCGAGGAGACGCCGATGGCGAGCAGGATGGTCTTCATCAGGTGCAGGTTGCCAAGCCGCAACATCGAAATGATGTAGCCGGGATTGGTAGCGCCCACACGGTCCAGCGCAAAACCGAAAGCAGCGCCAATGACAATGGCCAGAATAATGGTGGTCATGGGATCAGGCCTCCCTGTTGTAGAGGTAAATGGCAGCGGGAATGCCGGCAGCGAAGGCACCTGCAGCGAACAGGTAGCCGGAGATGGCGGTCTGCATCATTCCGCTCATCATGTGGCCGCTGGTGCAGCCACCGGCCAGACGCGCGCCATACAGCACAATGAACCCGCCGGCGAATGCGGTCAGGTAGCGCTTCCACGGCGTGTCACCATAGTTGACCCGCCAGATGGCTGGCATGGTGCGTTCCTCGCGGCCCACGCCGCCGCGCAGCAGGGCAGAAATGCCAGCACCGGCAATCATCGCCAGCACGAAGACGAAGCTGTAGTTCAGTGGGTTGGCAACATTCTTTGCGTAGGAGCCGCCGGACTTGTTCAGGTAGGCGTTGGGGCTGGCATAGCCAGACTTCGCATCTGGTGCCTCGACCACCACGGCCGGGTTCACCGCATCCCACAAGATGCCGTCGAAAATCACGAACTGCGTGGACACGCCAATCGGTTTCACCAGGACGACCGCCATCAGGAACACAAGCCCCAACAGCACGCCGCCCTTCTTCCAGTTGAGGATCATGATCGATCTCCCTTTTCGGGGTTGGACTGGCAGCAATCATACACATTCACACTTATGAATATTTGATTCAGATCAAGGTGACTGTGCGAGAGTTGGCTCACAAAGGCTGGAACTGGGTGCAGCTTTAGGGGGCACGGGGCAAATGACGCTCATCGAAATCATGGAATGGCTGGGCGAACCCCAGACCGCAGCCGTTGGCGGACTGGTCATCGGGCTGATGTTCGGTGCAGCGGCCCAGCAGAGCCGGTTCTGTCTTCGCGCCGCCATCATCAGCTTTGCCCGGCGGCGGTTCGACACCCGGTTGTCGGTCTGGCTGCTGGTGTTTTCCGGCGCGCTCATCGCCACCCAGGCGCTTTATGTTGCCGGCGTTGCCAACCTTGACGAGGCCCGCCAGATCGCCACCCGGGGCTCGCTGTCCGGCGCCTTGATCGGTGGATTGCTGTTTGGCGTCGGCATGGTGCTGGCGCGCGGCTGTGCATCCCGGTTGCTGGTCTTGTCGGCCACCGGCAATCTGCGTGCGCTGCTCTCCGGGCTGGTGTTTGCCGTGACCGCGCAAGCCAGCCTGCACGGCTTCCTGTCACCGGTGCGCAACTGGCTGGCCAGCCTGTGGACCGTTGCGCCTGAAAACGGGCTCAACCTGCTGGCGACAGCGGGCGGCACCCACGTGGCAGGCGTAGCCTTCGGCATAATCTGGTTTGCCGCCGCCATCTGGTTCGTGGTGCGCAACAAGGTGGCCACGCGGCAGTGGCTGGCCGGGCTAGTCGCTGGTGCCACCGTTGCCATAGCCTGGTGGTTCACCCACGCCATGTCGACGCAAGCCTTTGAACCGATGCCGGTCAAGAGCCTGACCTTCACCGGTCCCTCGGCCGATACACTGATGATGTTCCTCACTCCACCCGGCTCACTGATCGACTTCGACGTCGGCCTGGTGCCCGGTGTTTTCCTCGGCTCGTTCCTCGCAGCTCTTCTGACCCGTGAACTGAAGCTGCAAGGCTTTGAAGGCGCCGGCGCCATGCGCCGCTACCTGACCGGGGCCGCCTGCATGGGTTTCGGCGGCATGCTGGCCGGTGGCTGCGCGGTTGGCGCGGGCGTTACGGGCGCGTCGATCTTTGCGCTTACCGCATGGGTTGCCCTGAGTGCCATGTGGGCTGCGGCTGCCATTACCGACCGGCTGGTCGATGGCAAGGCTGACACTGAAACAGCAGCAGAAGCAGAGCCTCAGACAATACCGAGTGCCGCCTTGCGGCCTTCGTAGATCGCCATGTGCGCCTTGCGCGGTGCATTGCAGTCGCCCACCACATCAAACGGCGGGCAATCGCCCAATGCCGAAATGCCTTCAGCGAAACTGGTGTCCGGCTCGGCAACCGTGGCCAGCACCAGCGTGTCGTAGTGCTTCTCGATCTGTTCGCCGGTCAACAGGTTCAACAGCTTCGCAGCCGATCCCTCGTTGCCCGGCGCACCCCATGCCTGAAGCGCGGTGTCGGTCAATACGCGGCCGCCTTCACGGGCAAACCGGGACCGCGCCAGCCCGTCCGCCCCGGTGCCAGACAGCTCCATGGCCACGGCAGGCTTGGGCGTAGCAATGGTCACGTCATGGCCGGTGCCAGTGAGGTGAAGCGCCGTGCCGATGCCGCGCCACGAGTGCAGGTCGTCGAGCAGCAGCACCCGTTCACCAATCAGCGTCGTGCCCTCCATCACAGCGTGATAGCTGATGACGTTCTCCGCATCATGTCCCGGCAGGCAATCCAGCATCGGCAAGGCCCGCTGAAAGCCGGATGTAACCGGCTTAATACCCGTCGCCACGATGACGTGATCCGGGTGCATGCGGCGCACGCTCAACGGCGTTGCCTCCTCGCCGAGCCGCACCTCCACACCCAGCCGGTTCAGTTCAGCCCGGTACCAGTTGATGTGATCGGCAATCCGGTTGCGGGTTGGCTGGCGCGCGGCCAACCGCCACTGTCCGCCAAGGTCTTGCGACCGTTCCAGCAGCGTCACCGAGTGACCCTGCTCCGCTGCAACGCGGGCTGCTTCCAGCCCTGCCGGGCCAGCACCGACCACCATCACACTGCGGCGGCGCTCGCTGCGGGCAATCTTGTCGCCACGCCATTCCCATTCGCGCCCCACAGACGGGTTGACCAGGCACGAAATCCAGTAATCGCGATAGCGCCGCGCAATACACTGCTGGTTGCAGTGAATGCAGGGGCGGATGCTGGCGGCGTCGCCCGTTTCAGCCTTCCTCGCCAACCACGGATCGGCGATCTGGGCGCGCACCATGGAGCACAGGTCAGCCTGGCCGGTGGAGATGATTTCCTCAGCCCGGGCGGGTGAATGAATGCCGGCTTCTGCCTGCACGCGGGCATGGCGCAGGTGTGTCTTGATGTGGTCGGCAAGCCCTGCCCCTTCCAGCCCTTCGTGCAGATGGGTGGGAATGATCGGCTGGTTGCGGAAATAACTGCCGGTGCCACAGGTGAGATAATCCATCAGGCCGCGCTCGTCATGCCAGGACGCAATTTCGGTCAGCGCCTCCAGCGACAGGGCGGGTTCGGCAAACTGGTCCACCGACACAGCGAGCCCGACAATGAAGTCCGGCCCGCACGCCTCGCGGATGCGCGA